>JACPVZ010000088.1 GCA_016197305.1 Nitrosomonadales bacterium
CCACCGGCAGGTACTGCGCACCCCATACGGAGAGCCGTCCGGCGCGTTCCTGTTTGGCACGCTGAACGACCATGAGGTGGTGTTCCTGGCGCGCCACGGCTACGGCTATACGATCCCGCCGCATCTGGTGAATTATCGCGCCAATATGTGGGCGCTACGCGAACAGGGCGTGACCAAGGTGTTTTCGGTGGCCACCGTCGGCGGCATCCGTGCCGACCTGATGCCCGGTACGCTGGTAGTGCCGGACCAGATTATCGATTACACCCATGGCCGCGATGCGACCTATTTCGACAGCCGTGATACGCGCTACAGCAATGCCAATTTTGCGCTGCCTTACAACCCGGAGCTGCGCAGCCATATTTTGAATAGCGCGGCCGTTGTGCAACAGCCCTGTGTCGACGGTGGCGTGTATGCCGCGATCCAGGGGCCACGCCTGGACAGTATTGCCGAGGTCAACCGGTATGAGCGCGATGGTGCCGACATGGTCGGCATGACCGGCATGCCGGAGACCGTGCTGGCGATGGAGCTGGGGCTGCAATATGCCTGCATCGCGGTCGTCACCAATTACGCGGCGGGACGCGGGGACAGTCAGACCGGCATCAACATGGAGAGCCTCAATACGACCGCCAGCGCGGCGATGGTCAGGGTGCGGCGCATCCTGGAAACCGTGGTGATACGCGATGCCGATTAGGCCGGTGCTGCGGATGGGCGATGTGCGCCTGTTGCAGCGCGCCGAGCCGGTAAGAAACTTCAATGGCGGTGAGCTGCGCGACCTGCTGACGGACATGTTCGACACGATGCGTGCGTTGAACGGTGTCGGGCTGGCCGCGCCGCAGATAGGCGTCGGCCTGCGCGTGGTGATCTTCGAGGTGGGCAGGAATCCGCGCTATCCTGACGCCGAGGAGGTGCCGCAGACCGTACTGGTCAATCCTGTGCTGACGCCGTTGACCGAACAGATCGACGAGGACTGGGAAGGTTGCCTGAGCGTGCCGGGCATGCGCGGCCTGGTGCCCCGTTATACCCGGTTGCGCTATCAGGGCTACGCCCCGGACGGGTCGTTGATCGACCGCACCGTCAGCGGTTTCCATGCCCGCGTGGTGCAGCACGAGTGCGACCATCTGGATGGAATACTCTACCCGATGCGCATCCGCGACCTCCGGAATTTCGGCTTCAACGAGGAACTGTTCCCCGGCCAGGAGTTGCAGGACGACTAGAGTTGCGGAGGAATGCTCCGGGGCAATTCGCCTGACACCGGAGCGCGCTTAACCGACCAGTTCCTTCAATACGTACGGCAGAATACCACCGCTCTTGTAGTAATCCACCTCGATCGGCGTGTCGATGCGCAGCAGCAGCGTAACGGCTTGCCGGCTGCCATCCTTGCGGGTGATCGAAAGCTGAACGTCCTGTTGCGGCTTCAGGTTGTCGTTGATGCCGGTCAGATCGAAGCTCTCGTCGCCGTTCAGATTCAAACCCGCGAGCGTGTCGCTGCCCTTGAACTGCAGCGGCAGTACGCCCATGCCCACTAGGTTGCTGCGGTGGATGCGCTCGTAGGATTTTGCGATCACCGCCTTCACGCCCAGCAGCTGGGTGCCTTTCGCCGCCCAGTCGCGCGATGAGCCGGTGCCGTATTCCTCGCCGGCGAAGATCACGGTGGGTGTCTTGTCGGCGATGTGTGTTTCATCGCGGCGTCGTAGATCGCCATCTGCTCGCCCTTGTACAGCGTATAGCCGCCTTCGATGCGCGAGCCGTCCTCTTTGGTGGGCAGCATCAGGTTCTTGATGCGCACGTTGGCGAAGGTGCCGCGCATCATCACCTCGTGGTTGCCACGCCGCGCGCCGTAGCTGTTGAAGTCCTTCACTGCCACCTTGTGGTCTTGCAGGTATTTGCCTGCGGGCGTGGCCGGCTTGAAGCTGCCGGCCGGGCTGATGTGGTCCGTGGTGACCGAGTCGCCGAGCAGTGCCAGCGCCTTGGCGCCCTTGATGTCGCCGACCTTGGGCGTCGCGGCATCGAAGAACGGCGGGCGCGCGATGTAGGTGGAATCGTCCCACTGGTACTGGTTGCCAGTCGGTGCGGCGATCGCGTTCCACAGCGGCAGGTCTTTGGTGAGATCGCTGTACAGACGTTGATACACCGCCGGGTCGGATGCGAACTTCATCACGGTCTGCACTTCCGCGCTGTTCGGCCAGATGTCTTTCAGGTACACCGGTTTCCCGTCCTTGCCGTTACCCAGCGGCTCACTATCGAGGTTGATGTTCATCCTGCCCGCGATTGCGTAGGCCACCACCAGCGGCGGCGAAGCGAGGAAGTTGGCCTTGATGTTGGCGTGGATGCGCGCTTCGAAGTTGCGGTTGCCGGACAGCACTGCTGCGGCGATGAGGTCGTTCTTGACGATGGTCTCTTCCAGCTTGGCATCGAGCGGGCCGGAGTTGCCGATACAGGTGGTGCAGCCGTAAGCGGCGACCGTGAAGCCGAGTTGCGCCAACGGCTCGATCAGGCCGGCATTGGTGAGGTATTCGGTGACCACGCGCGAGCCGGGAGCCAGCGTGGTCTTGATGTGCGGTTTGACGCGCAAGCCTTTCGCCACGGCCTTCTGCGCCAGCAGGCCGGCGGCCAGCAACACGCCGGGGTTGGAGGTGTTGGTGCAGGAGGTGATCGCGGCGATCAGCACGTCGCCATGGCCGATCTCGACCGGCGGCAGCATCTCGCCCGAGGTCTCGCAACGCAGGGTCGCGGTCGGATGATCGCCGGCCATCTCCATCTCGCTGCTGCTCTGCGCGCCGTCCTGACGGCCTCCGCCGGAGATCGGCACGCACATGCGGCTGTCGCGGTCGGGCATGGCGGTGACGTAGCGTTGATTGAGTTCGGCAGCCGGTTTGTTGAAACCGTTCTCGGCGATAGGTTTGCTGAACAGGGTGTTGAACGTCTCTTTCATCTTCGCCAGCGCGATGCGGTCTTGCGGGCGCTTCGGGCCGGCCAGCGACGGCTCGATGCTGGCGAGGTCGAGTTCCACCACGCTGCTGTAGTCGATGCTGCCGGCCTGGGGGATGCCGAACAGGCCCTGCGCCTTGAAGTAGGCCTCGAAGGCATCCACTTCCTCGGCGGTGCGGCCGGTGTTGCGCATGAACTGCACGGTCACATCGTCCACCGGGAAGAAGCCCATCGTCGCGCCGTATTCAGGCGCCATGTTGGCGATGGTCGCGCGATCCGGCAGCGTCAGCGCGGCGGTGCCCTCGCCGAAAAATTCGACGAACTTGCCGACCACCTTCTGCTTGCGCAGCAGTTCGGTGACGGTCAGCACCAGGTCGGTCGCGGTCACGCCTTCACGCAGCTTGCCTTTCAAATGCACGCCGACCACGTCCGGGGTCAGGAAATACACCGGCTGACCGAGCATGCCGGCCTCCGCCTCGATGCCGCCTACGCCCCAGCCGACCACGCCGATGCCGTTGATCATCGTGGTGTGGCTGTCGGTGCCGACCAGCGTGTCCGGATAATAGACCCCGTCCTTATGCTGCACGCCGCGCGCCAGGTATTCCAGGTTCACCTGGTGCACGATGCCGATGCCGGGCGGCACGACTTTAAACGTATCGAACGCCTGCATGCCCCATTTCATGAAGCGGTAGCGCTCGGTGTTGCGCTCGAACTCCAGCCCCATGTTGATCTTCAGCGCATCCGGGTTGTTGTAGCTGTCGATCTGCACCGAGTGGTCGACCACCAGATTCACCGGCACCAGCGGCTCGATGACCTTCGGGTCCTTGCCCATCTTCGCGGCGGCATCGCGCATCGCGGCGAGGTCGGCCAGCAGCGGCACGCCGGTAAAGTCCTGCAGCACGATGCGCGCGACGACGAAGGGGATTTCCTCGGTGCGTGCCGCATTCGGTTTCCAGTTCGCCAGTTCGCGCACATGCGCTTCGGTCACTTTCTTGCCGTCGCAATTGCGCAGCACCGACTCCAGCACGATGCGGATCGAGACCGGCAGCCGAGAGATATTGCCGATGCCGGCGGCTTCGAGTGCGGGCAACGAATACAGCGCGGCTTGTTTGCCACTGGAGAGGGTGAACGGCTGGCGGGTATTGAACAGATTGTGCGATGCAGTGCTGGACGACATGATGGAGACTCCGAATGGCAGGACGTTTTGAGACGGCGATTATAACCAGAAGACAGGATGCGGGCACGCTGGCCGGTTAACCGTTGCACTGAAATGCGACCGAAAATGTTATATTCCATCCCCGGTGCATGAGCCATCGCATCTTTATAAGAATGCGGGTGACATGCCCGAGCCGATCCCCAGGTGTGTTTGAATATCGAATATCCTGGATAAAAAATGACCGTAACCTTATGGCCAGTCCAATACCCACAGGAATGACACAACAGCAGCCCGCTTTCCGATTAATGGCGAAGGTGTTGCTTATCGCGCTGGCTTACTTTGTCTGCGGCAGGCTGGGGCTGGCGATTCCCTACATTGATTCCCACATCACGCTGGTCTGGTTGCCCACCGGCATCGCCGTGGCGGCCTTGTTGCGCTGGGGAAATGCCTGCTGGCCCGGGATATTTTTGGGTGCGCTGGCGACCAATTATTACATGGACGCCTTGCCGTTGCTGGATACTTTCATCGCATTCGGCAATACCCTGGCGCCGTTGCTGACCGCATGGTTGCTGCGCAGGCTGGAGTTCCGTTTTTCCCTGGATCGCGCCTACGATATTCTGTTTCTCGTCGCGTCTGCGGCCCTGGGCATGCTGGTCAGTGCCAGCGGCGGGGTCGGCAGCCTGCTGATGTTCGACGTTATTCCGGCTGCAGAGGGTCTGCAGGCCTGGCTGGCCTGGTGGGCGGGTGATTTCATCGGCGTGTTGCTGGCAGCGCCGTTGTTGCTCAATATTTCCAGCGCAGAGTGGCAAAAACTATGGTCGCAACGGGTGGAGTTCGCGGTTTGGGCTATGGTCTCTCTGGTGATCTATATCGCGTTGTTCGACGAAAGCGCCCATGAGTTCAGCTACACGCACCAGTTGGCCTTCATAGGATTGCCGACAGTCGTTTGGGCGGCGATGCGCTTCGGCGTGATGGGCTCGTCGCTGGGGGTGCTGCTTCCGGTGCTCATTACCCAAACTTTTCTTTTTTTTTTAATTAAAAAATTACCGATGTCAGCAATGCGTTCACCTCTCTCAGCGGGTATACAAAAGCGGAGGCGATCGGGAAGACCACGCTGGGTCTTGATCTATGGGTGAATCCGGATGACCGCCAGAGGTTCGTTCGGGAGCTGCAAGCCCGGGGGTTCTACGACAATTTTGAGGCGCAATTCCGGAAAAAGGACGGCAGCCAGCATACCGGTATTTTGTCCGCCGGAATCACCACGATTATGGGCGTTCCCCATATCGTCAGCACGACACGCGACATCACCGAGCGCAAGCAGATGGAGCTGCGGCTCGCCGAAAGCGAGTTGCAGTTGCGCACCATCATCGAAGCCGAGCCGGAGTGTGTGAAACTGATGTCCGAGGACGGCACCGTGCTGCAGATGAATCGCGCCGGCCTGCAGATGCTCGGCGCGGACACGCCGGAGCAGGTGGTGGGCAACAAGGCGCTGGGGTTGATCTTGCCCCAGTACCGGCAGGCGTTTACGGAGCTGCTGCGGCGCGTGTTCCAGGGAGAATCCGGCCATCTGGAGTTCGAGGTGGTCGGGCTGCAAGGGGTGCACCGCTGGCTGGAGACCTACGAGGTGCCGATGCGCGATGCGCAGGGGCGGATCACCGCGATGCTGGGGATCACCCGGGATGTCACCGAGCGCAAGAGCAGCGAGGCCAAGATACAGCGGTTGATGAATCTCTACGCCGCGCTGAATCAATGCAACCAGGCCATCATGCACTGCACCGGCGAGGACGAGTTGTTCAATCAGGTTTGCCGGGACGCGGTGCAGTTCGGCGGCATGAAGATGGCCTGGGTAGGTTTGGTGGACCGGGATAGCAAGCGTGTTGATCCGGTCGCCGCATTCGGGTCGGGCACTGAATATCTGGAAGGCATACGGATTTCGGTGGATGCCGGTGACCCTTCCGGGCACGGCACGACCGGAACGGCTATCCGCGAAGACCGTCCTGTGTGGATACAGGATTACCAGAACGATCCGCGCCTGACGCCGTGGCGCGAGCGCGGCGCGCAGTATGGATGGGCCGGCGTCGCGGCCTTGCCCTTGCATCGCAGCGGCAGGGTCGCCGGCGCGCTGATGCTATATTCCGCTGTGACCGATGCCTTCGACGAGGCAGCGCGCAACCTGCTGGAGGGGATGGCGACGGATATTTCCTATGCGCTGACCAATTTCACACTGCTGGCCGAGCGCAGGCGGGACGAAGAGGCGCTGCGCATCGCCGCGGTGACGTTCGAGACCCAGGAGGCGATCATGATCACCGATCCCCGGGGCATGATCCTGCGGGTCAATCAGGCCTTCCAGGAGATCACCGGTTATTCTGCCGAAGAGGTGATCGGGAATGACCCGAGCATTCTGCATTCCGGCAAGCACGACGAGGATTTTTACCGGGACATGTGGGCCGCGCTGCTCGGCAGCGGACGATGGTCGGGTGAAGTGTGGGACAAGCGCAAGAACGGCGATATCTTTCCGAAGGCGATGACCATCACGGCGGTGTACGGCGACCGGCAGCAGGTGACGCATTATGTCGCGGTGTTCCGCGATATCAGCAACCGCAAGAAATCGGAGCAGGAAATCCATCAGCTGGCGTTCTACGATGCGCTGACCAAGCTGCCGAACCGCCGGCTGTTGATGGACCGCCTGCAGCATGCCATGTCGGCGAGCGCCCGCCATGGCAAGCATGGGGCATTGCTGTTTCTGGACCTGGACAACTTCAAGAACATCAATGACACGCAGGGGCAGGTTGCCATCGCCCGCGCCTGCCACTCGGCCTCGGGAAGATTCCTTTCGGCATGATGATGGGCGCGGTTCCTGAGCCTGCTCAATATTCGAAGCAGGTAGGACCGCTCGCGCAAGCC
>JACPVZ010000089.1 GCA_016197305.1 Nitrosomonadales bacterium
CCTTCG
This sequence comes from Nitrosomonadales bacterium, assembly GCA_016197305.1. Lineage (GTDB taxonomy): Bacteria > Pseudomonadota > Gammaproteobacteria > Burkholderiales > Gallionellaceae > Gallionella. The sequence goes on from JACPVZ010000089.1 coordinate 7, forward strand.
ATACTCTGGGAAAAATGTCTTCGACGACACCTGCTTCGGTTCCGGTCGTCACGGTGACTTCTTCGGCATTCACCCCGGCGGGAGCGGCGGCGCAATCACTCACGCTCAGCTTTGGCCAAACGTCGCAGTATGGCGGCGCCTTTGGCGTGAATACCCTGACTCAGGACGGTTATGCCTCGGGGAGATTGAGCGGGTTTAATACCAGCCCGGACGGCACGATACTCGGCCGTTACTCCAACGGACAGTCACGCGCCTTGGGGCAGATGTTGCTGGCGAACTTTACCAATCCTCAAGGGTTGCAACCGATGGGCAACAACGAGTGGGTGGAAAGTTCGGCATCCGGCGCGCCGCTGATCGGCACACCGGGTTCGAGCTCGCTGGGCGTGTTGCAATCCTCGGCGGTGGAGGACTCCAACGTGGATCTGACCGCCGAACTGGTGAACATGATCACCGCGCAGCGCGTCTATCAGGCTAATGCGCAGACCATCAAGGCGCAGGACCAGGTGTTGCAGACGCTGGTGAACTTGCGATAAGTAGCGAGTAGGTTTGCCGTTTCCTGTCAGTGACGGCACAAGTTAGGAGAGAGCCATGGACAGATTGATTTATACCGCGATGACCGGTGCCTCGCACGTGCTGCAACAGCAGGCGGCGGTGTCGGAGAATTTGTCCAATGCGAGCACGCCTGGCTTTCGCGCCGTGCTGAATACTTTTCGTGCGGTGCCGCTGGTCGGCGAAGGCCTGCCTACGCGCACTTTTGTCGTGGATTCCACGGCAGGGGCGGATTTTACGCCGGCGGCTTATCAGGCGACCGGGCGTGAGCTGGATGTGGCTGTACAGGGACCGGGATGGATCGCAGTGCAAGGACCGGATGGCAAAGAAGCCTACACACGCAACGGCAGCTTTCAGGTGACTCCCAATGGCGTGCTGCAGACCCGTACCGGCCTGAATGTGCTGGGCGATGGCGGTCCGATCACGATTCCTCCCGACACGGAAATCACGTTTGCCAAAGACGGTACGCTTTCTACCGTCCCCAGCGGAGCGCAGCCGACCTCGGTAGTCGTGGTCGGGAGGTTGAAGCTGGTCAATCCTGAACCGGCGCAACTGGATCGCGGTGGCGATGGCTTGTTCCGCTTGAAGGACGGCAGCACCGCGCAGGCCGATAACAATGTCGAAGTTGTCCCCGGCAGCCTGGAGGGAAGCAATGTGAACACCGTCGAGGCGATGGTGAACATGATTTCGCTGGCGCGCAAGTTCGATATGCAGATGAAGATGTTGCAAACCGCCGACAGCAACGCCAGACAGGCTAGCCAGATCATGAATATTGCTGGCTAATTAAACAAGGATAAATATCATGATACGTTCTCTGTGGATTTCCAAAACCGGTCTGGATGCTCAACAAACCCAGATGGATGTTATTTCCAACAACCTGGCCAATGTTAGTACCACTGGTTTCAAGCGTTCGCGCGCGGTGTTCGAGGATTTGCTGTATCAGACCATCCGCCAGCCGGGCGCGCAGTCTTCGCAGCAAACCCAGATCCCGTCTGGCTTGCAGATCGGCACCGGCGTGCGTCCTATCGCCGCCGAGCGCATCCACACCCAGGGTAATCTGCAGCTGACCGGTAACCAGCTGGATGTCGCGATCCAGGGGTTTGGCTTTTTCCAGGTGCTGATGCCGGACGGGTCGACTGCCTATACCCGCGATGGCTCTTTCCAGACCAATAGCCAGGGGCAGCTGGTGACTTCGAGCGGTTTTGCGATTCAGCCCGCCATTACGATTCCCGCGAACGCGATCAATGTGTCGATCGGCCGTGACGGCGTGATTTCGGTCACGCAGCCTGGAGTCACCGCGCCGGTGCAGGTGGGTAGTCTGCAGTTGGCGACGTTCATCAATCCGGCCGGTTTGCAAAGCCAGGGCGAAAATCTTTATCTGGAAACCGCCTCATCTGGCACGCCCAGCACGAATGTGCCCGGCACCAATGGGGCAGGTATATTGAACCAAAGCTATGTGGAGACCTCGAATGTCAACGTAGTCGAGGAGCTGGTGAACATGATACAGACGCAGCGTGCCTATGAAATCAATTCCAAGGCGATTCAGACATCGGATCAGATGCTGCAGCGGCTGTCGCAAATTTAATGAGGTGTATCATGTCGTGGGTGGTTAGGGCGCTGATATTTTTGGGGCTGCTGCTGGCAGGCTGCGTATCCAAATCGCCGCCTACCAGCATCCATCAGCCTAGCACTGCGAGGCCGGCCGAAGAGAAGGCGGTGATGCGAGCGGATGGTGCCATTTTTCATGCGGGGGTCAACGAGCGTCCGTTGTTCGAGGATAAGCGGGCGCGCAATGTCGGCGATATCCTGACGATCAATATCGTGGAAAAAACCAC
>JACPVZ010000060.1 GCA_016197305.1 Nitrosomonadales bacterium
AATGAGGTTAAGCACTGATGTTTTGCCCGTACCCCCTGCCCCTTCGATTGAAAATACAAAACCAGAATTAAGCGGCATCCCGTTAATGACATCAGCTATTCGATTGGAAAAATCAGCACGGTGAAGTAAGTCTGGTGAGTTGGCGCCACCATCAATTGGTGCGTCTGTGTGCAAAGGAATCGCTGTTGTCATAAGGCGCCTGACTTGAATTTGAGTTTGGATGCAAATACTGAACAGCACCACTATTGCGTCTGCCAAACCTAGGCTTAACATAATTACACGCCGCTTGACCGACTGCAATGCGTCGGTTGCTGTTGGCGTTAGACGTTTTCAATCTCATCTGACAGCTTAGCTCAGCACAGCGGACGAATTTGTGAAGAACATCAACCGGCCGCTCAGGCCGAGTACCCGTCAGTCATAACTTCTAGGCCATTTCAAAACATCATCAACCTACTCTTCCGCCTCGCACGATAAACCCGTGCTCGTTGGACGCTTCGCAGCGGGCGGAGACCGCCTTCCTCGCCGCAAAGGCGGCGATTCCTTGCAGTCTCAATGAATGACAACGAATCTCCCTCTCTTCACTCATACTTTGCCTAACCGACAACTTCGGCATCACCCACTAAAGCGATATTTGCAAAAAATATTGCAACTTTTTTCATTCAAAATGAAAATATATATTTGCTATTAATCAATAAGTTAAAAAATACTTTACGAAATATCGCCATTTTTCCCTGCTTCTTATTTTCTGCAAATCATCTCTATAGCTAACCCACCAAAAACCACTATTTACTTAATATTTTCAGTTAGTTATCGTGCATTCAACTTGCAAATAAGGAGCGCACTAAATGACTCATTCCATCGAACAAGACCACGTCACGAAACTGGCAAATGTTGATGCTGAAAAGCCAGCCACCACAATTCAATCGTGCGAAGCACACAACCTGATCGCGTCCAGCGATCAGCAGCGCAGCCAACACTCGGCCCAAGCCGAGTTTGGCGAAGCCGGGGGCGCCGCCGGTGATTGCCGACCCAAGTCGGCAAAGCGCGTCCAAACGCGCGGTCATCGAGTGGGGGCGAAGCCCGGTGCGCTGCGCGAAGCGCGGCAGGGTGCGTTTTTGAGGCACGCCAGAGGCTCCGGATGGCGCGTTCAGCGACATCTGGAGGGGCGGGCCGACCCTGCGTCTCGCTTCAGCGAGATGGCAGGGGCAAAAAGGCACCCTGCCGCGCTTTTTGCGGCGCACCCGCAAGGAATGATTCGATCATTCGGTCGTCCAGACCGAAAATGCCACCAACGCCCCGTCCTAACGGGGTTTGCGAAGCAAAGTGGCATGGTGTCGAAGGCTTCCGCGCAGCCCGTAAGGGCGAAGGCTTTTGTCTTTGACTTTGTAGTTTGCTCTGTACTGCGCTGATTAAAAACCCGACAAAGAGGTGATCAAAATGGATAACAAAAACATCATCAACAATACTCGTGGCACAACCGCACGTAACACGCTGAAAGCGCTCGGTAGCCCAAAGGCTATCCAGCTGCAAAACCAGCTAGTCGTGCTGATCTGGTTGTACCGTTGGGGATTTTCAACAGGAGAAATGATCAGCGACCTGCTCGGTCGAACAAATCGCAGCCATGCGCGAAGGATGGCGAAAGACGGGTGGATCCAAGCGGTCTCGATAAAAGGCTATCCGACCTACTTTGTCTTGACCGAGCGAGGACTCAACGAAGCAATCAGGCATTCCAACGATCTATGGGAATACAAAGAGATTGATCCGTATCGCGTTCACTTGCCAACGCTGCATCACTACCTGATCGCTCAGCGGGAAACGGTTCACGTTCTGCGGAACAATATCTTCAGCGATTACAAAACCGAGCGAATGTACAAGTTCAAAGGCGACAGCGCTCTCAGCAAAATTCCGGACGTACTGTTTATCAAAAAAGAGGAGGATCTCGTCGAATACGAGGTCGCAGATCAATACATCGCTATAGAAATCGAGCTGACGCCAAAGTGGAACTTCCACTTGGACATGTTCGTCACCAACATCGTTTCCGACATTCAGGAGAGTCGAATCCAGCGTTGCATCATCATCAGCGACTCACCTGCCATCCTGTCACGCTACCAAGCTGCCTTCGAAGCGGGGACAGTCGTAAAGCTATGGGAAAAGGGCTCTGGTGGCACAGCCACCAATACGAGCGAGACGTTGACTTTACCAAGCTGGATTCCGAAGTTCATTTTCTTCCGGAAATCTCGCTCTTCCGAGCCTTATCCATCTTAAAAAAGATTAATAGCCATGACGCTTCCACTCAATGAGCGACGCGGGCTGAACCGGCAGGATGCCATCGACTACCTTGGCATCAAGGGCACTTATTTTGACAAGGAAATCCGCCCTCTCCTGCGCGCTCGAAAAATGGGTACATCGATGGTGTTCGACCGTCTCGAACTTGACTCTGTATTCGAACAGATTATGCTTGTCGGCGGGGATGTGGGGCCGACCGTGAAAGGAGCTACACAATGGCCAAAACCCCAGGTATTACCAAAACCCAAGACGGCCGCTGGAGAATCGATAAGGCCTACCAAGGAACTCGACTTCAAGGACGTTTTGAGACGTATCAAGCAGCGGAAGATTGGTTGCTAAGAGAGATCGAACGATTGCGGCAGGCTGAGTATCAACGGCCTCTTTATACGTTTGAGCCAATTGCAGCCAAATATCTGCTGGAATTTGAAGATAAGCTTTCCATTAAGACGGAAGCCACCTTGCTTGAGGCGATTATGCCCTTCGTCGGACATCTGAACCTTCAGCAAATCCACGACGATACCTTGCAGCCTTTCATCAAGGCACGCAAAACGCAGGGCCGGAAGAACAAGACGGTCAATGCGTCGCTGGGGGTGGTGCGGCATATTCTGAACCTCTCCGCCAGAAAGTGGCGTGATGGCAAGGGTAGGACGCTACTGGAGACAGCACCGCTGATTTCGATGTTACCGCTGGATGATGCGCGGAAACCTCGACCGATCAGCTGGGCCGAGCAACGGATGTTACTGCCGCAGCTGCCGGCACATCTGCAACGTATGGCACTGTTCGATTTGAACACTGGCGCGCGCGATGATGTGGTGGTCAACCTGAGATGGGAATGGGAAGTTTTCTTGAAGGAACTGGAATGCAGTGTATTCATTGTTCCGCCCCGCTACGTCAAAGGCCGTAAAGGCTGGCGACCGCTGGTTTGCAATCGTGTTGCCCAATCTATCCTTGAGGATCAACGTGGCAAACACCCGGAATTCGTGTTCACGTATCAACGCGGCAAGAAGCATGAGCCGCACGCAGTTGAAACGATGAACAACAATGGGTGGCAGACAGCGAGGAAGGCGGTGGGCCTGCAGGATGTCCGCGTGCATGATCTGCGGCATACAGTAGGTATGAGGCTGCGTGAAGCAGGTGTACGGGAAGAAACGATCTCGGACATCCTGTGGCACAGCCGGGGAACGATGACATCACATTACAGCGTTGCACAGGTGCGCGAGCTGCTGGATGCCTTGAATCTGATCACTGATGAGAGCAACCGGACGAACGCAAGCTTGGAGATGCTGTTCAGGGAAAAGGCAGAGTCCCTTCAAAGTTCCTTCAAAAGAAAAATGGGCTAGAGCTTTTACACTCTAACCCATTGATTTATTGGTGCGCCCGAAGAGATTCGAACTCCTGACCCCTTGGTTCGTAGCCAAGTACTCTATCCAGCTGAGCTACGGGCGCGCGTAAAACTGTTACTACTGTTACCTTGGCGGAGAAGGAGGGATTCGAACCCTCGATACAGGTTTTGGCCCGTATGCGCCCTTAGCAGGGGCGTGCCTTCGACCTCTCGGCCACCTCTCCGAAGGCCGCGCATATTAATGTATGCGACCCGAAAGGTCAAATGATTATGCGTCTTCTTGATCCAGATCGAACGCTTTGTGCAGCACGCGTACCGCCAGTTCCAGATATTTCTCGTCGATGACCACGGAAATCTTGATTTCAGAAGTGGAGATCATCTGGATATTGATGCCTTCTTCCGCCAAGGTGCGGAACATCTTGCTGGCGATACCCACATGCGAACGCATCCCGACACCCACTACGGACACCTTGGCGGTTTTGTTGTCGCCGACCACATCGCGTGCGCCAATGTGCGGTTGCACCTTGTTCTTCAGGATATCCATCGCCTTGGTGAATTCATTGTGATGAACGGTGAAGGAAAAATCCGTCGTGCCATCCACGCCGACGTTTTGGATGATCATGTCCACATCGACATTGGCATCGCTGACCGGCCCTAAGATCTGGTAAGCGATACCGGGTTTGTCGGGCACGCCCATCACGGTTATTTTGGCTTCATCGCGGTTAAATGCGATCCCGGAGATAATGGCTTTTTCCATTTTGTCGTCATCCTCAAAAGTAATCAGCGTGCCTTCGCCTTCTTCTTCAAAACTGGAAAGCACGCGCAGCTTGACCTTGTATTTCCCGGCGAATTCCACTGAACGAATCTGCAATACCTTGGAGCCGAGGCTGGCCATCTCCAGCATTTCCTCAAAGGTAATGCTCTTCAGGCGACGCGCTTCGGGAACCATACGCGGGTCGGTGGTGTAAACGCCATCCACATCGGTGTAGATCTGGCATTCATCGGCGCGCAGTGCCGCCGCGATCGCCACACCCGTGGTATCGGAACCGCCGCGCCCCAGCGTAGTGATATTGCCGTCTTCATCCATGCCTTGGAAGCCGGCCACCACCACCACACAGTCATTCTCCAGATCGGTACGAATATTTTGTTCGTCGATGCTGACAATGCGTGCTTTGGTAAACGCGCTGTCGGTCAGAATCTTGACCTGCCCGCCTGTGTAGCTCTTGGCCTTTAGCCCCTGATCCTTGAGCGCCATCGCCAACAGGCCGATAGTGACCTGCTCGCCAGTGGAGATAATTACGTCCAGTTCGCGTGGATCGGGATGTTTCTGGATTTCATGGGCGAGGCCGATCAGGCGATTGGTCTCGCCGCTCATCGCGGAGACCACCACCACTACCTGATGCCCTTTTGCCTTGAATTTCGCGACGCGCCGCGCCACGTTCTTGATGCGTTCCGGACTGCCGACCGATGTACCGCCGTACTTCTGAACTATTAACGCCACGATTTTTACGCCTGACTTAATAAATAAAAAGTGGGCGCGATTCTAGCTCAACTGGGCAAAAAAGACGAGGCTATAGATTGTCGCGTCGCAGTTTGTCTCGCCGCAGTTCTTATACTTGGGGGATGTTAAACTCAAGACACTTTAGAGAGATCACCCATGACAGAAATCACTCCGCGCAGCGTCCCCGCTTCACCTGTACAGAACTTACTCGAAGCGGGCTATGCGTCAGCCTTGGCAAGAATTTTCGCGGCACGCGGCATCACGCATAGTAAACAGCTGGACACCTCCCTTGCCGAATTGTTGCCCTTCGACAACCTTAAAAATGCCCGCGATATGGCGTGTTATCTGGCTGATGCGATTGCAGCACAAAAAAGGCTCCTGGTCATCGCCGATTACGACGCCGACGGCGCGACCGCATGCGCGGTGGCCGTGCGCGGCCTGCGTTCCTTCGGGGCAAAGATCGACTTCATCGTGCCGAACCGCTTTGAATATGGTTACGGCTTGACGCCCGAGATCGTGCATCTAGCCACGCGAAAGGAGCCGGATATCTTGCTGACCGTGGACAACGGCATCGCCAGTGTCGAAGGCGTTGCCGAAGCCAATCGGCTCGGCATGCAGGTGCTGGTCACCGACCATCATTTGCCTGGCGATGTGCTGCCGGACGCGGCCTGCATCGTCAACCCCAATCAGCCCGGATGTACATTCCCCAGCAAGCATCTGGCAGGTGTCGGCGTGATGTTCTATGTGCTGCTGGCCTTGCGTGCCGAGTTGCGCACGCGCGGGGCTTTTACCATGCAGCCCGAGCCCAAGCTTGCAGATCTGCTCGATCTGGTCGCACTCGGCACGGTGGCCGATGTAGTCAAGCTGGACCAGAACAATCGCATCCTGGTGCAACAAGGCCTGCAACGCATCCGCGCCGGACGGGCCTGCGCGGGCATCAACGCGCTGTTGCGCGTCGCAAAGAAAGACCCGGCGCGCGTGTCCAGTCAGGACTTGGGCTTCACCGTCGGGCCGCGCCTGAATGCGGCGGGCAGGCTGGACGATATGGGTCTGGGCATCAATTGTCTGCTGGCCGATGACGACGCGACCGCGATGCAGATCGCCACACAACTGGACGCACTCAATCGCGAGCGGCGCAACATCGAAACCGAGATGCAGGATAGTGCGCAAGTGGAGCTGGAATCCGTTGACCCAAGCGTCAACTATAGCCTCGCTCTGTTCGATGACGCTTGGCATCAAGGCGTGATCGGCATCCTCGCGTCAAGGCTCAAGGATAAATTCCATCGCCCCACCATCGCCTTCGCACGCGCCAACGACAATGAGATCAAGGGTTCTGGCCGCTCCATCGCCGGACTGCACCTGCGCGATGCATTGGATCTGGTCAGCAAGCGGCATCCCGCGCTGATCAAGAAGTTCGGGGGGCATGCCGCAGCGGCGGGGCTGAGCATCGCCGAGGCCGACTTCGAAAACTTCGTCGCGGCCTTCGAACAAGTTTGTAGCGAACTCCTCAGCGGCAACGATTTGGCGCAACGAATCGAAACCGATGGCGCGCTGGAGCATGCAGAGATGACACTGGAAGTGGCCCGTCTGCTGGATGAACAAGTGTGGGGACAAGGCTTTCCTGCCCCGCAATTCAGCGATGAATTCATCGTGCAAAGTCAGCGCGTGGTCGGCGAAAAACACCTCAAGCTACGCTTTAATAATCACGGCAAACCCATTGATGCCATTCTGTTTGGACACAACGAGCCACTGCCGGAGCGGGTTCATGTCGTGTACAGCCTGAGCGTCAATGAATACAATGGTGCGCAAAGCCTGCAATTGATCGTTCGTCACTGGCAGGACGCGAAGAGGTAAAGCGATGGATACCAGTTTTCTGCAAGGTAACGGCATCGAAGCATTACCGCAGTTCCTCACCAGCCTCGCCATCGGCTTGCTGATCGGCCTGGAGCGGGAACGCAACCCGTCGGCCAAGGCGGGTTTGCGAACCTTCGCGCTGGTCGCCATCGTCGGCACGCTGTTTGCGTTGCTCTCGACGAAACTCAACTCACCCTGGATGCTGATCGCCGGCCTGCTTGCCGTGGCCGGCATGATCATCGCCGCTTATATCAACTCGCCTCGAGAAGAAAGCGATCCCGGCACCACTACGGTGGTGGCCCTGCTGCTGTGTTATGGGCTGGGAGCGATGATCTGGTTCGGCCTAGCCAAACTGGCGGTGATGCTGGCGATAGGCACCACCGCCCTGCTCTATTTCAAGCCCGAACTCCGCGGATTGTCGCAGCGGCTCACACGCCGCGACCTGGTCGCCGTACTGCAGTTTTCTGTGCTGACCTTCATCATATTACCGGTACTACCCAACCAGGATTACGGTCCTTATCATGCCTTCAATCCGCATCAGGCCTGGCTGATGGTGGTACTGATCTCCGGTATCAGCCTGGCGGGCTATGCCGCCCTGCATGTGGCGGGAACCCGCTATGGTGCGCCGCTGCTGGGTTTTCTCGGCGGACTGGTATCCAGCACCGCGACCACGCTGATCTATGCGAAACACGGCAAGAGCAACCCCGCGATGTCCTACCTTGCCGCTTCGGTGATCGTGATTGCCAGCCTGGTGGTCGCGCTCCGCCTGATGGTGGTCAGCGCCGTAGTCGCTTATGGCACCCTGCCCGGCCTGCTACCGGTGTTGGTTGGGGGCATGCTGTTCGGCTTGCTGGTCGCGTTGTATAACTGGCGCAAGATGAACCATGCCACCGAACTGTACATACCCGAGACTTCCAATCCCGCCGAACTGCACACCGCCATCGGTTTTGGCCTGCTGTATGTGGTCGTATTGCTCGGTTCGGCCTGGATGGAGGATATCGCCGGCAGCCAAGGGCTGTATGCCGTAGCAGTGGTGTCCGGACTGACCGACGTGGATGCCCTCACCCTGTCCAGCCTGCGCCTGTTCAATCTCGGTCAATTGAGTGAACTGCAAACCGTCACGGCGATAGCACTCGCCTTTCTTTCCAACCTCGCCTTCAAGTTCGGCATGGTGGTCTTCATCGGCGGCTGGAGTCTCGCCAGGCATGTCGCTACAGGGTTCACGGCGATCGCCTGCGGCATTCTGTTGGGCTTGTTTGCGTTATAATCGCGCCCTTTCAAATTCCGTCCACACTGACTGCCTCTTGAAATTCGTTTTTCGGGATGAAGCGCAAGAAGCCGCGCGTCGAATGACGAGGCATATCGAATTGATAGACGAGAAATGAGCGACAACGAAGTTGCGGTGGAGACTAACCTTCAGGTTACGTCGTAACCAACACGCGACGACGCGATTCGCCCGATAAACGGATTTATAGAGGTAGTCCATGGAAGCCGAACAACTCAACGCCCTGTCCAATCAGCTGCAAGACCTCGGTCTGCGTAGCGCGGAATTACGGAGGTATCTTTGACTTCGATACCAAGCAGGAACGCCTGACCGAAGTCTGCGAACTCGCCGAAGACCCCGCCATCTGGCAGGATGCCAAACGCGCCCAGGAATTGGGGCGAGAGCGCAAGACGCTGGAAGATGTGGTGCTGGGCCTAGTCAAGATCCAGCAAGACCTCAACGATGCCGGCGAGTTGTTTGAAATGGCCAAGGCGGAAAACGACGAAGACAGCCTGCAGGGCACCGCCGCCGACATCCGGGACATCGAGAAACGCGTCGCAGCCATGGAGTTCCGCCGCATGTTCGCCCACCCGATGGACCCGAACAATTGCTTCATCGACATCCAGGCCGGCTCCGGCGGCACCGAGGCACAGGACTGGGCGGCTATGCTGCTGCGCATGTATCTGCGCTACTGCGAACGCAAAGGCTTCCAGGTCGAAGTGCTGGAACAATCCGATGGCGAAGTCGCAGGCATCAAGGGCGCATCCCTCAAGGTGATCGGAGAATATGCCTATGGCCATCTGCGCACCGAGACTGGCGTGCACCGCCTGGTGAGGAAATCGCCGTTCGACTCCGGAAACCGCCGCCACACCTCGTTCTCCAGCGTGTTCGTGTATCCGGAAGTGGATGACTCGATCGAGGTCGAGATCAACCCAGCCGACCTGCGCGTGGACACCTATCGCGCTTCCGGTGCGGGCGGTCAGCACATCAACAAGACCGACTCGGCGGTGCGTATCACCCACCTCCCCACCAACATCGTGGTGCAATGCCAGAGCGACCGCTCCCAGCACCGCAACCGCGCCGAAGCGATGGCGATGCTGAAGTCGCGCCTTTACGAGGAAGAACTGCGCAAGCGCAATGCCGAGAAGCAGGCGATGGAAGACGGCAAGACCGACATCGGCTGGGGACACCAGATCCGCTCCTACGTGCTGGACCAGTCGCGCATCAAAGACCTGCGCACCAACCATGAAGTCGGCAATACCCAGGCTGTGCTGGATGGCGACCTTGACGATTTCATCTCCGCCAGTTTGAAACAAGGCGTTTGAACGAACAACAATCAATCAGAGAACTGTTATGACTACCGAACCTATCATTCCTCAATCCGAAACACCTTTGACCGGTCACCCGCAAGACGAAAATGCAATTTCGGCGGCGGCTAATATCGGCGAAGCCGATGTTAAGTCACAAAGTGACGGCCAAAGCCACAACCAGATCATCGCGGAACGCCGCCACAAGCTCGCCGAGATCCGCAAGGCAGGCGTGGCCTTCCCGAACGATTTTGCGCGCACCCATCTGGCCGGCGACCTGCATGCCGAGTTCGGCGAGAAGACGCACGACGAACTGGAAGCCGCGCAGATCAAGGTCGCGGTGGCCGGTCGCATGATGCTGAAACGCGTGATGGGCAAGGCCAGTTTCGCCACAGTGCAGGACATGAGCGGGCGCATCCAGCTGTTCATCAGCAACGGCGACACCGGCGAGGAAGCGCATAACGCGTTCAAGCATTACGATCTCGGCGACATCCTAGGCGCGCAGGGCGTGTTGTTCAAGACCAAGACCGGTGAGCTGTCGGTGCGCGTCACCCAGGTGCGCCTGCTGACCAAGGCGCTGCGTCCACTGCCTGAAAAATTCCACGGCCTGACCGATCAGGAACAAAAATACCGCCAGCGCTACCTCGACCTGATCACCAACGAAGACGCGCGCGAGGTGTTCAAGAAGCGCACCCAGATCATCCAGGCGATACGCGATTTCTTCGTGCGCCACGGCTACATGGAAGTCGAGACACCGATGATGCACTCGATTCCCGGCGGCGCGGCAGCCAAACCTTTCGAGACCCATCACAACGCGCTGGACATGAAGATGTATCTGCGCATCGCGCCTGAGCTGTATCTGAAGCGCCTGGTCGTGGGCGGCTTCGAGAAGGTGTTCGAGATCAACCGCAACTTCCGCAACGAAGGGCTTTCGACACGCCACAATCCGGAATTCACGATGCTTGAATTCTACGAGGCGTATCGCGACTACAAGTACCTGATGGATTTCAGCGAAAGCCTGTTCCGCGAAGTGGCACAAAAGGTGTTGGGCAGGACGCTGATCAGCTACCAAGGCAAGGAACTGGACTTGGGCAAACCGTTCCACCGCCTGACGATGGTGCAGGCGATCCAGAAATATCATCCGCAATTCACCGATGCGCAGTTGAACGACCGCGACTTCCTGATCAATGAACTGCAGGACCTGAAAGCCAAGTACAAACCGGCTGACGGCATCGGCGGGTTGCAACTGTCGCTGTTCGAAGAGCTGGCCGAGGCGCACCTGTTCGAGCCGACCTTCATCGTCGACTACCCGGTGGAAGTCTCGCCGCTGGCGCGCAGCAGCGACAAGAATCCGCAGATCACCGAACGTTTCGAGCTGTTCATCGTCGGACGCGAAATCGCCAACGGCTTCTCCGAGTTGAACGATGCGGAAGACCAGGCCGCCCGTTTCGATGCGCAGGTTGCGGCCAAGGACGCCGGGGATGAAGAAGCGATGTTCAAGGACAACGACTACGTGCGTGCACTGGAATACGGCCTGCCACCGACCGCTGGACAAGGCATCGGCATCGACCGGCTGGTGATGCTGCTCACCGATGCTGCGAGCATACGGGATGTGATTCTGTTCCCGCAGATGCGCCCCGAATAAAGATACCGTGTTAACCTGCTGCGTGTCCAAGCTGCTGTGTTGCGTGCTCACTCGATCCTCGCCTACACAGTCAGGTATGTCTCGTCACTCGTTGCGCGGCGCCTTGCAGCTTGGTCTACTCGCGACGGTTATTCACGGTCTCTAAAATTGCCCCATGCTGAATAACGACACGCAAGCCCGCCTGTTGCAGCAATATCCGATGTTGCGCGAACTGCCTGCGGCAGAGCTGAAAACCCTGTTGGCGGCAGCAAGCATGATGCAAATTCCGGCAGGGACGGTCATATTCGACGAGAACCAGCCCTGCCAAGGCTTTCCGCTGCTGCTATCCGGCACCATCCGTGTCATCAAGGCCGCGCCGAGCGGGCGCGAATTGCAACTGTATCGTGTCGTCCCCGGTGAGAGCTGCATCCTCACCAGCAGTTGCCTGCTCGGTCACAGCCCCTACCAGGCGCGCGGTATCGCTGAACAGGCACTGGAAATCGTATTGCTGCCTGCCAGCGCTTTCCACATGCTGCTGGGCAAATACGAGTCGTTCCGCAGCTATGTGTTCCACCTGTTTTCCGACCGGCTCACCGACCTGATGCAACTGGTTTCCGCCGTCGCCTTCCAGAAACTCGACCAGCGCCTAGCCAAGCTGCTAATCAGCAAATCCAGCCCGATCCACGCCACCCATCAAGCCTTGGCCGATGAGCTCGGCAGCGCACGGGAGATGGTCAGCCGGCTGCTTAAGGGCTTTGCCGAACATGGCTGGGTGAAACTGGGACGCGAGCAAATCGACATCACCGACGCGGCCGCCCTCAAGAAATTCTCCGAACTGTGAATTTGTCAGCTGCGTGATATTTATCACAGACAAGCCGCAGCAACTCCACTAACCTGCGCGCTCCACTAACCTAACCTCAGGAGCTGAACATGAAAACTAACGTAGGCGGTATCGACCGTATTTTGCGTATCGCGATCGGACTTGTCCTGATCGCGCTGGCAGCTACCGGAACAATCGGCGTGTGGGGCTGGATAGGCGTAGTTCCGTTGCTGACTGGCATTTTCAAGTTTTGCCCGGCTTATAGCATCTTCGGCACGAACACCTGCCCGATGAAAAAATAATCTCTCATCAAGCACCTGCTGCGCCCGATAGGCGAAACGCCCTATCGGGCGCTTTGCTTTTATCAATCCTAGTTGCGCATATAATCCGCGCATGACCACACCAACCCACACCGACCTGCAAATCAGCGGCATGCACTGCGCGTCTTGTTCGACGCGCCTCGAAAAAGTATTGAATCAGCTACCGGAAGTGGTAGCCACGGTGAACATCGCCACCGAGAAAGCGCATGTCGCCTACAACCCGCATCAAACCGACCTTGCGGCCCTGATCAAAGCCGTACAAAGCGCAGGTTTCGACGCGCATCCGCTGCGCGACTTCGCTGCCGAGAAGCTGGCGCGTGTCGCCGCCTATCGCCAAGAGCAGATGCAATTCCTCATCGCGGTGCTGCTCACCCTGCCACTGCTGGTGGAGATGCTGCTGATGTTCGTCGGAATCCACATGATGCAACTGCCCCATCACGGTGATGTGCCACCTATCGAGGCAGCTGGGGCAGTTTCGCAGTTGCTCCCGCAATCGGCTGGCTTCGCCAGTAACGTGTCACAACTGCTGCCCGGCTGGCTGCAATTCTTGCTGGCCACGCCGGTGCAATTCTGGAGCGGCCGGCGTTTCTATGCCGGCGCGTGGAGCAGCCTGCGAAGCGGCGGAGCGAACATGGACGTGCTGGTCGCGTTCGGCACCAGCGCAGCCTATCTATTGAGCTGCGCGGTGTTGCTATTCAAGTTGGATCAGCCGATGTATTTCGAGGCAAGCGCCACGTTGATCACGCTGGTGCTGCTCGGTAAATTGCTGGAAGCGCGCGCCAAAGGCAAGGCTTCCAGCGCGCTGGAAGCGCTGGTCAACCTGCAACCGAAAACGGCGCACGTCGAACGAGACGGGATGATGCAAGAGCTTTCCGTCGAACAAATGCAAGTGGCTGACGTGTTCCTGGTACGCCCCGGCGAAAGCGTACCGGTCGACGGCATCGTGCTGGAAGGCGCATCCAGCCTGGACGAAGCCATGCTCACCGGCGAGAGCGTGCCGCAAGAAAAACAGGTTGACGACAAGGTGTATGCCGCCACGCTCAACCAGCACGGCCTGCTTAAATGCCGTGCACTGGCGGTGGGGTCTCACACCCAGCTGGCCGCCATCATCAGGCTGGTGGAACAGGCTCAAGGTTCGAAAGCTGCAATCCAGAAGCTTGCCGACCGCATCTCCGCCGTGTTCGTGCCGGTAGTGGTCGTCATCGCACTGCTGACTTTAGGCGTTTGGTGGATGATGGGCAGCGGCTTCAGCACGGCGTTGATCAATGCCGTAGCAGTGTTGGTCATCTCATGCCCGTGCGCTTTGGGGCTCGCCACGCCGACTGCGTTGGTCGTCGCCACTGGACGAGCCGCGCAAGCGGGCATTCTGGTCAAGGATGCTGCCGCACTGGAACGCACGCATAGACTTTCGGTGCTGGTGGTGGACAAAACCGGCACGCTGACCGAAGGCAAGCCGAGCGTCACCGACTTGCTGCCCGTGCCTGATGTCGCCGAAACGGAGTTATTGAAAATGGCCGCGCTGCTTTCGCAAGGCTCCACGCATCCGCTGTCGCGCGCCCTGCACGACCACGCAAACATCCGCCAAGTGATGCCGACAAAAACTGCGAACATCAGCGAATTGTCCGGGCATGGACTACGGGGTGAGATCGACGGCAAGCATTACCTGCTCGGCTCGCCCGCCTTCGCTTTGCAGCAAGGTATCGCAATCGATGAACGGCAAATACTGGGTTTGCAGCAGCAAGGTAAAACCGTGATCGCGCTGGCCCGCGATGGCGCGTTGCTCGGCTATATCGCCTTCGCGGACCGCCTACGCGACAGCAGCTGTGACGCCGTGGCTCATCTCGGCGCACTGGGTATCCGTGTGGTGATGCTGAGCGGTGACAACCAGGCCACCGCGCAAGCCATCGCGACACAGGCCGGCATTGCGGAATTCCGCGCCGAAGTGCTGCCGCAAGACAAAGCGGCGCAGGTGCAATCGTTCAAGGCGAACGGACAACTGATCGGCATGGTCGGCGACGGCATCAACGATGCGCCGGCGCTGGCCGCCGCCGATGTCAGCTTCGCGATGCGCAGCGGCAGCGATATCGCCATCGAAGCGGCCGACATCACGCTGATGCGCAACGATCTGACGAGTGTGGTGGATGCGATTTCGCTGTCGCGCGCCACGCTGAAAAAAATCCGTCAGAACCTGTTCTTCGCGTTTGCCTACAACGTGCTGGGGATTCCGCTCGCCGCACTGGGCATGCTCAATCCGGTGATCGCCGGCTCGGCGATGGCGTTGAGTTCGGTATCGGTGGTCAGCAACGCGCTGCT
>JACPVZ010000061.1 GCA_016197305.1 Nitrosomonadales bacterium
ATATGGCCCGGTGCTTGCCAGCTCGTTTTGCTGTACCGCCTGGTAAAGCACAGGCCATGAAGAAGCCAACAGCCAGAAGCCACCAACAATGAAGAACATGCTGAATATATGAAATGGCCCGAAATGTGGGTTGGCGCGCCAGCCGAATATCATCTCCAGTAAATGTCCGGCATCATGCGACAGCCAATTCACGCCCGGGAATGTTTCCGTCAGCCAGCCGGAGAGAAAGTAGATCGTCAGCGGAAAGCCGTACATCTCAGTGAACAACGCCACGATGAAAGCCGAATAAAGGCCGAAAGTGCGCCAGTCGCGGCTTGAGCGCGGCCTGAAAAAGCTGAAGGCAAACAGGATAAAGAATAACGAGCTGACAATCACCAGCGACCACAGGCCATAGGCATTTTCCGCGGGGCTCATTTTTTGCTCCCCCCGGTATTCCCATCATGGCTGCCGTGTGCGCCATGACCATGGTGCATGAACAGATGCATCAGCGGGCAGGCGAGCAGCAACAGGAACGGCAACGCACCGAACAGGTGGGCGCGGTGTTCGGTGAGCAGAAAGAATGCGGCGATTGCCAGAAAAGCAACCAGAATCCAGTTGTATCCCCGTGGAGTACAACGGGCATTGTGCCCGGCAGGGCGGAACATTCTCATCTTCAGGTGCGAGCGTGTGAGTACTCGAATACGGCATCAATGGCCTGCGCCACGCCTGGAAGGCGAATCTGCACCTGAATGCGATAAATGCCGGTGCCAGACATCCTGAAGTAGTTGCCGTAGCTGATTGCATCGGCGATGAGCATTGGCTCGAGCTTTTTCTCGATACCGGACAATCCAAGTTCAGACACCTTGCCTTTGACCAGCGCGCCGGTAATACGTTTGCCAGTGGCAGCGTCGAACAGTGCAATCGTCACATGATAGCGATGCTCGCCGGCCGGAACGCCGTCGTGCATTTCCGCCTCGGCGCGAAGCTTGGGACGCCCCAGGATCATCTCAGCCGGGAAAATCCCCAAGTAGATATCCACACCGTCCACTACCTGGTGTCGGCTGTTATCGGCCGCATATGACATCATGGGCAGCGCACCCATAATAGCGACCAACATGCCGAATAATACGCTTGCGAAATATGTCGTTTCGGTAAGTTCGTCATGTTTCATTACACCCTCCTCTCGAAAAAGAGTTTATGCCACAAAAATCTCTTTTCACATCTTCACCCGGTTGAGCCGCAGACGGCGAGCGTCGCTCCGTCGTCGTGCAGCGCCCCGCCGGCGAGCCCGGCGATCGTGTGCACCAGCGCGAGGCGCAGGTCGAGCTCCGCCGCGGCCGTCGGCGGATCGAGGCGCCCCGGCGCGTCGTTGATGCCGTCGCCCGCCATCGCCACGATGCGCCCCTGCGCCTGCAGTTGCTTGACGATGGAAGCTTTCTGTTCGGGCAGCACTTCCGCCTCGATGCGGTCGATGCCCAGTTTTTTCGCAACCGCCTGCGCCGTGATGCGGTTATCTCCGGTCAGCATGATGACCTGCACGCCTTCCTCATGCAGTGCGCGGATCGCGTCCGGCGTGGACGCCTTGACCGGGTCGGCCACGCCGATCAGCCCCGCAGCCTTGCCGGCTATCGCCAGCAGCATCACTGTCTGGCCGTCGCCGCGCAGCGCCTCGGCACGTTCGGGCAATTCGCCTGCTCCGATATTCAACTCCTCGAACAGTTTGAGGTTGCCCAGCACGACCGCCCTGCCCTCGACCGTTCCCGCCACCCCCTTGCCGGTGAACGAACGGAACTCGCTCACCGCCGTGAGTGTGATGCCCTTTTCCTGCGCGCCATTGACGATGGCCGCCGCCAGCGGATGCTCGCTGGCGCGCTCCAGGCTGGCGCCCAGCCGCAGCACGTCGCCCTCAATGAACCCGGCGAGCGGAATAACCGAGGTCAGTTTCGGCCTGCCCTCGGTCAGCGTGCCGGTCTTGTCCACCACCAGCGTGTTGACCTTTTCCATGGTTTCCAGCGCTTCGGCATTCTTGATCAGTACGCCGAGCGTCGCCCCGCGCCCGGTGCCGACCATGATGGACATCGGCGTGGCCAGCCCCAGCGCGCACGGGCAGGCGATGATCAGCACCGCCACCGCGTTGACCACGGCGTGCGCCAGGCGCGGCTCCGGCCCCCAGATGCCCCAGATTGCCAGCGTAGCGAGTGCCACCAGCACGACTACTGGAACGAAATAGCCGGCAACAACATCGGCCAGCCGCTGGATCGGTGCGCGCGAACGCTGCGCCTCGCTCACCATATGCACGATCTGCGCGAGCAGTGTACCGGCGCCGACGCGCTCGGCGCGCATCAACAGACTGCCGGTTCCGTTCACCGTCGCGCCGATTAGCCGCGCACCGGCGGTTTTTTCCACCGGGATGGATTCGCCAGTGACCATGGATTCATCCAGTGCGCTCGTGCCTTCCAGCACCACGCCATCCACCGGTACCTTTTCTCCGGGGCGCACACGCAACACATCGCCCGGTTGTACCCGCTCCAGAGGGATATCTTCCTC
>JACPVZ010000100.1 GCA_016197305.1 Nitrosomonadales bacterium
ACGGATCACCCAGAGCATGAACCGTCCGGGCAAGGTAACTGACAATGCGTTCATGGAATCCTTTTTCCATTCCATGAAGTCTGATGTCATTCACGGCAACACTTTCACCGAGGACAGTCCGATGCTGTCTGTGCTGCGCAGCTATATTCCTTTCTATAACCGCAGTAGAATCCACTCATCGTTAAACTACGTATCGCCAGCAATGTATGAAAATCAGTTGGCTTAATCGGGTGTCAATTTT
The DNA here is from genome assembly GCA_016197305.1 of Nitrosomonadales bacterium. Classification (GTDB taxonomy): domain Bacteria; phylum Pseudomonadota; class Gammaproteobacteria; order Burkholderiales; family Gallionellaceae; genus Gallionella. The sequence goes on from JACPVZ010000100.1 coordinate 242, forward strand.
ATTTGGGGAAGATTCGTTGGCAACATTAGCCAAATAGGGGCGAATGCGTTTGTTTATATCTATTGACAGCTCGCCATTTGGCACAAGACAATACCCATGCAATACAAACTTAATCTTTCAGGAGGGATTTATCGATGCGAAAACTATCTTATATGCCTATGTTGCTCGCGCTTCTTGGCTTCGTCAGCTTATCTGCTCAGGCAGACGTCACCACTGCTGAACAAGCTGCAAAAGATTACGGCCTCTTTGCAAAACGGCTTAACCCGCAATCGACATTGTCTGCAGAAGCTGGGCGCGCCTTTTTCATCAAGAAGGTGGTCGTTGGCAGCAAGGATCTTTCTTGCGCTGCCTGCCATACCGACAATCCAGCCAATCCTGGCAAGCACAATGAAACCGGCAAGCCGATCAAGCCGATGGCTCCTTCTGTGAATACGCAACGTTTTTCTGATCTCAACAAGTCTGCCATGAATTTCTCGAAGCATTGCCGCGACCTATATGGTAAGGATTGCTCGCCCCAAGACAAGGGAGACTTCATCACTTATCTGCTGACCGTCAAGAAATAGCTGCAACATCAAAAAATGACCCGCCATCATGGCGGGTCATTTTTTTTGTGCTGGTGCATCGCTCTTTCCCGTCGTTTTCACGCTGTCAGAAGCCAGTATCCCCCGCACCATCACTTTCAACTCTGGCTCACTCAACTCGGGATGCGGTGGCATATTCACTCGCCCCCAAACACCAGAGCCACCACGAACGATCTTGTTCGTCAGATGAACCTCTACGGTGGAGGCCTTATCTTTTTTATATTTTTTGGCGACATCCTTCCACGCCGGCGCGCCTACCTTGTTGCCTGGCAAATGGCATGATAGGCAGCGGGCCTCGGTGATGATTTCGTCGAATGATTTGACCTTTTTCGGCAACGGCTTCTCTGGTTCCGTCTGGCTGTCGCAACCCGTAAGCGCAACAAAGCACAGTGCGAGATTAACGGCCAGCAGCACCTGACAAACGCCACCAAGTGTCATTCCGGAAGCTCCGAGATTATTCTGGGCGCAGCCCATTCTTTCATGTCTATTTGACCGCATCGCCGCCTCCGTGGAATCGGTGGCAACTGTCGCAAGTGCTACGGACTTTTTCCTTGACGGGCTGATCGCCAACATGGCATTCACGACATTTCTCTATGGTTGGCATCGCAATATCCGCACTCGTTTTTGAATTCATCTTGTCATGGCAGGCCGTGCAGTCGGTCGTATCATGTTTTGCATGAGAGAAGACGGATTTCGCATGCCAGTTGCGGTTAAGGCGCACTGGCGTAATCTTCCATGGCACCTCGCTGTCATCGGATGCTTCTATTTCATGGCATTCGGCACACCCGGCATTCTTGCTGAACAATGAAGCTGCGGCATTCCGCTGCGCCAATTCGGCGGCACAAGCCAAAGTTTGCTGGGGCGAATTCTCAGGTTTGCCATTATGCCCGCACTCCGCCATATTTTCAGGCGCGGCAACCAGCCATTTAGCGTAATAACTGCGCATCCTATTCATCACTTCGCGCTCTGAACCATGCGGGATCACGCCTTCGACCGGCGCGGTAAAGTCCAGTCCATGGCATCCCGATTGCTGGCAGGTTTTTTTCATGGATATCGGTTCGAAATGAATGCCGGGCTCGTCGGGTCGATGGCAATCGTGGCAGGACATCACAGTGTCGCCCTCCGGACTTGAGACCCCGTTTTTGTCCAAATGCACTTGATGCGAAAACTTCAAACCCGGCTGCTCAAGCAGCTTTCCTTTTTGATTCTGCAGAACGCGAATGGCAGGTCGTCCATCCTTGCCATTCTGCACGGTGATACGGAACGGCGGATGATCCGTGGAAAACTCATGTACGTTGGCCACCGTCGTCTTGGCGCTCCTGGACTTGATGTCGCCATGGCAAGCCACGCAACGCGATGAGTCATGCCGCGTCAATCCTGCCGCACCCTTGTGGTCAACGTGGCACTCCGTGCAGTGGACATCCTTGAACAGACTGGCATGCAGCGCATCGTCCGTCAGGTGTTTCCCCACTTTTTTATGGCATGCGGTACAGGCATCGTCCGAGACGGCACGGAAGGCGCGCTGATGGCACGATGAACATTTCGCCCCAAACACACCATGCCCGCCAGACAATGGCCCGGGACTCCACGAGTCCGTCAGTGTGACAGGAAGCGATGACTGCCATTTATCCAGTTCGGAAGAAACGCCGGGCAACAAAGGCAGCAGCAGGAAAAAAAAGAGTATACAGATGGCCAACCCAAAGCTCAGTTTGCGTTTGCTCATTCCCAAGTTCGTCAACGTGACCGGACCAACACGGCGTACCTTTCCCGCGCCATGTATGGAAGGCAACTGAACCGTCTCCACCGACAGCGAAATGTAAGGCCCGTTTGACGCCGGATCAACGACCAGCAGGTATGGACCGATCTCCACTCGCGCCCCAGGCGGTAGTGAGGCATTTTGTTCGACGACACCATTGATCTTAAGGGACGCTTCTCCTTCTGCCTCGATATACAGCTCTCCGTCTTTTGACTGTCTCAGCGTTGCATGATGCAAGGCAACTCGATGGTCGAACAGACGTATCTTGCAGGCAGCGCCACGGCCAATCTGGATAGACTCGCCGGCAACGGTGCTTTCCTTGCGTATGGTCACACCCTGCTGATTGCGCGAGACCCGAATTAATAAACAAAAAATCATAGCCGACTACCAATAGAAAAGTATGGCCACGACATGTGCGAGGAGCGCAGCCAACAAAGCGACGGCCAAGGGCACGTGAAGATAACGCCAGAATTGCAAGCGGGCGTTCAGCTTGATCTCATGCCGCGCCCGCAATACCAGTCTCTCCTTGCGCAGCAATACGGCATATAGGTCGCGCATCAACTCCGGCTGCTCGTTCTTTATGTATTTCGAGCCAAGTTGCAATATTTGCCGTGCCGCCGATATCGTTGGGCAATTCCGTTGTTTGCCGCTAAGCTGCCGCAACAGGCTGCCACCCAAACGCGTTTCCTGACGCGCCTTCAATACCAACGCATTCACCTCATCCGGCAGGCCAAGCGCATGGATGCGCGCCAACTCATCGAGTTCGGCGATCTTATGCAGCAGGTCGTCGAGCGTTTCCTCGCCCATGTTAAGCGTGATCAGGCGTGGGTAATTCAGGTATGCATACATCCCATAAAAACCACTGGCGATAACCAGCAACATCAATACATAGGACAGCGTATGGACATCCCACCCAAACTGGAATCCAGTATGCAGTGTAGCCAATACAATCAGCGATGCCCCGAGATAAATGTGCGAGGAAAGCCAACCCTGCAGCGTACCGCCGTGACTCCAGGCATCTTTGGCCAGGTGCCTGCCGCGATCCTCCCAGCGCCGCAGGGAGAAATCGGGTTGCACGCTGCCGGCTTGCTTGTGCCCGCCGTTTTTTGGGTGCGGCCGCTGATACCGGACTCTTGGCGTGCGCCGCCGTGCAATGCCGTACCACAGCAACAACAGCACAATCAATGCAGAAACAATGCCCAGCACATAGCCCAACCAGGTGCCTCCATATGGCTCGTCTCCGACAGGCGCAAGCACATAAGTCACGATTGCAGCCACCATCAGCATGCTGGACAGCTTGAAATAACGATAATGCATGAAATTCAGCACACCAGACCGTTGCGTCGTGTTCATCCAGGCTCCTTCTGAGAGGGTTTGCTGCCCCTGGCAACCTGGCTAAAAAACCCTTCCGGACTGATCCGGAATGCGGCCCCGGTCGGACAGGCATTGACACAAAGTGGTCCGCCGCTGATCCCTTTGCACAAGTCGCACTTGACGGCTTTTTTGGACATGGAAGAGCCGTCCGCATTTTCCTCTGGGCTTGGTTCTCTTCCGCTTGTGCCGAATATGATCTGCCAGATGCCGCGTTGCTCGTGCACATTTTGGGCGGCCATCTGAATCACGCCATAAGGGCAATTCTTCTGGCAATTCCCACAGCCGATGCAACTATCGCTGATAAACACTTCGCCGTTGACCGAGCGGTGGATCGCGTCCGGCGGGCAATCCTTCATGCAATGTGGATGTTCGCAATGGCGGCATGAAGTCGGCAAATGTATTTGTTCATATGTCGCCCCAGCCGCACGATTCAACCGCGGTATTCCGCCATGCGCGTCCGCGCAAGCCGTTTCGCAGTTATCGCAACGGATACATCGTGAATAGTCAATCAGCAAAACATCGGTTGCCTCACCCACCCCGTGGGTCATCAGGAACTTAACGAGCCCGCTGAATTCATCATCGGGCGGTAGCGCATCAGCGCCGATACGCTCCAGATAACGGCTATCCACCTTGCTGCGTATCGAGGAGTTGCGCTCCATTACCGCGTTAACGCGCTCAGCCTCAAGCAGGATCGCGTCGGTGGGAGAGGCGGCGCGCACCGTCGCGGAATGCGGCATGTTGGACACCAGAGCCATTTCACCGACGTAGTTTCCCGCAGAAACGTACGCCAACACGACTTCCTTGCCGGCAATCAGCCGAGACACTACCACCGAGCCGCGTCGGATCAGATACAAACCATCGGCCTTATCGCCTTCATTAAAGAGCGTCTCGCCAACTGCGTACTGTTTTAACTTGGCGTCTTGAACGAGGTGTTCAAGCTCACTTTCTGGAAGCGATGAATCCAGGGAATTCCGCACAATCCGCTTGAGCGCCACCTCGTCCAGCCTGCGCCTCACCCCCGGCACGGAATACAACAACTTGAGCATCGAACGGCGCGGCGTTTCGACCAGCACGCAGTTATCGCCGGCCACGGCCGTGCCTGAGCGACGGCGTCCGGACAGCAACCCCATCTCGCCGAAAAAATCTCCGGCGGCAAGCTGAAAGGCTGCAACCGCGCCATCCTTCCCTTCGGTGTTGATCGTAACGCTGCCGGTTAAAATCGAAAAAAAACTGTTGCTGTAATCGTTACGCTTGAAGAGCATGTCGCCACAAGGCGGGAGCCATACCGTGCTGTCCAGCATGAACTCACGCAGCTGCAACGTGGTTAACGCAGCGAACAACGGCTGATTGCGCCGGATCAGCGCAATGCCTTCGCTGACCGAGCCAACTCCCGGGACGCCGGTAAATTTTGCTTTTAACAGCGCCTCGTCTGCGGGTTCAACCGGATTCCCCAGGATGTATTCGACGACTTCATACCCCTGATTCATCGCCTGTTTGATCAGCGGGTAGCCAGCCAATGCCCCCACAATGTACAGCCCTTGCACATTCGACTCATATTGTTCCGACAGCTGCGGTACGGCAGTGGAGTCGCTGTTCGGGAAGCGCACGCCAAAGCTTTCTACCAATTGACGTGGCGGTTTCGCACCGAGGCGAGCGATAATGCGGTGACATTCAATACGCTCCAGCCCAAGGGGTGTCTGCACCACAAACACCAGCGGAAAATCATTCCCTGTATTTTCTTCGACACGCTCTGCTCGTGTGCTGACACGGGTTTCGATCCGGCCTTTAGTGACTTCCGCCATCAACAAGTCAAAATTGGCTTTCGTGCAGCTGGTAAATTCTTCCTGTCGATTGATGAAGATCACCCGATTTTGTTTGGACAGCGCCAGCGCATTCTCCACGCCGGTATCGCCAGCGCCAACCACGACGATCGTTTCACTGTTAAATTCGTCAGGGTCATCCAGCTGATATTGCACTCTGGGAAAATCTTCGCCCGGTACGCCCAGCTTGCGAATATTGCCCTGGAGTCCGATGGCAAGAACCACAAATTCGGCGGTCATCATCTCGCCCGTTGCCAACGTAATCCTGAATGCCCCGCGTTGCCCGGAAATGCCCACAACACCTGCATTCACACGCAAGTTCACCCGGCATTTGGCAAGCTCCTCTCGCCAATTCTGCAGAATGTCCTCGCGAATTCCAACGCCGAAAGTCATGGTGCTGCGCAAAGGCAGTACCATGGGCTCTGCCATTACCAGCTTTCCTTTCTGGTAGTGGTGCATGGTGTTGGCCGCATGAGTCGCAGCCTCCAAAAGGACATGAGAAACGCCTTGCGCAGCGGCTCGCGCAGCGGCAGACATTCCCGCCGGGCCAGCGCCGATAATTGCGATTTTAAAATTCTCAGTCATCATTCAGACACACCACGCCGCAAAGCTAGCAAACCCAATATCAAAATCCCGGTTCCGCGTCCGACCAACACCCTAATATGGCCATCGACCGAAACCAATAGTTGCGCACACTATACGTCAGTGCATGGTTTGGTGTGAATTCTGCCGATGCGGGAAGGATCGGATTAAAGGCGGGCTTGAGCTTGTTGCAAATACAATTGCTCCACTTTTTTGCGAGCCCACGGTGTTCTGCGTAAGAATTTCAAGCTGGATTTAATGCTGGGGTCGTGGGTGAAGCAGCGCACTGGCACAGCGGCAGCCATCGCTTCCCAGCCTATGTTCTCGGAGAGTCGCGTGACTATCGCTTCAAGGGTGATACCTTCCAGGCTGGCAAGGCTTGCGGGTTTTTTAAGAATATCCATTTTTTTATTTTACAGGGGATAGCCAGCCCGTGTAGGGTGCAATCGTTGATGCACCGAATGGTAACGTCCGGTGCATTTTGTCCGCCAGCGCGGGCGTGGCACAATCGCGACTTGCCTGATTACTGAAGCCAAATCCATGCTGAGTTACCGCCACGCCTTTCATGCCGGCAATCACGCCGATGTGCTGAAGCACTTTGTCGAGGTGCAGTTGCTGCGCTATCTGATGCAGAAGGACAAGCCGTTCTGGTACATCGATACCCATGCCGGAGCGGGTTGCTATGCGCTGGATAGCGGCTATGCGATGCAGAACGCGGAATACGAGAGCGGCATCGCGCGGCTGTGGCAACGCGACGATCTGCCCGCACCGCTTGCCGAATATGTGGCGCTGGTGAAGCGCATCAACCCGGACGGGCAGATGAAGCTGTATCCCGGTTCGCCATTGGTGGCGCTGGAGCTGTTGCGCGAACAGGACAAGATGCGCCTGTTTGAATTGCATCCGACCGACAGCGAGCTGTTGCAGCAGAATTTTGCCGGGCACGGCACGCAAGTGCTGATGCAGGCTGCCGACGGCTTCGGCGCGCTGAAGGCCTTGTTGCCGCCGCCGCCGCGCCGCGCGCTGGTGCTGATCGATCCGCCCTATGAGGACAAGCAGGATTACCAGCGTGTGGTCACGGCGTTGCGCGAAGGGTTGAAGCGCTTCGCCAACGGGGTATATGCGGTGTGGTATCCGCAGTTGCAGCGCGCCGAAGCACGCGAGTTGCCGGAACAACTCAAGCAACTGCCGGTGAAAAGCTGGCTGCATGTCGCGCTCAGCGTGCAGGCGCCCGGCGCAGACGGTTTCGGCATGCACGGCAGCGGCATGTTCGTGCTCAATCCGCCCTGGTTATTGCACGGCGTGCTGCAGCAGGTGATGCCCTATCTGGTGCGGCATCTGGGGCAGGATGAACACGCTGCCTATACGCTGGACTATCAGGAAAGCCAAGGATGAGCATGCTTGTGTGTACCGGCCATACGTTACAATTGAAATTATGAGTAAAGCCTTTACCCGCGAAACCGACAACGATGACGATGATCTGGAACCATCGGCGCAGTTGCCGCTCGGCGTCAAGAATTACATCACGCCCGCCGGTTACCGCAAGCTGAAAGAAGAGGCCGAGTACCTGTGGAAGGTGGAGCGTCCCGCGCTGGTGCAGACCATCGCCTGGGCGGCTTCCAATGGCGACCGTTCCGAGAACGGCGACTACATCTACGGCAAGAAACGCCTGCGCGAGATCGACCGGCGCGTGCGTTTCCTGCGCAAACGGATGGAGCATGCCGAGGTGGTCGATCCGGCGCAACGCGGCGCGTGCGACCAGGTGTTTTTCGGCGCGACAGTGACGGTGTGCGATGACAGCGGTTGTGAGAGTGTCTACTGCATCGTCGGGGTGGACGAGGCGGATGTCGCGCGCGGGCTGATTAGTTGGGTCTCGCCGCTGGCACGTGCGTTGACCAAGTTGCGCGAAGGCGAGGTGGCGATGCTGCGGACCCCGGTCGGCGTCACCGAGCTCGAGGTGTTGAGCGTTGTCTATCGTGCGCTGGAGTGAAGTTTCCTCAAATGTTTTGGGGTGTGCGGTGACGATGTCGCGCATGGCCGGTTGTGCTCGCGGAAGCTTGGCAGGCTGCATGCCTGCCGGGCGCTGATTCGAACTAGGGTGGCCTGATACTTTATGGACGCAAGACTTTTACAGATACTCGGCAACCGCGAACAAAACTATCCGCATGCGCTGGAGCAGCAATATCCGCGCGTGTTCGGCAAGCTCATGGAGCTGTGGGACTCTACGGATATCGATGCCTATTTCATCGATCTGTTGGTCAGCGACCGCCCGGATCGGCAGGGCTTTCCGCCGGATGTGGCTTCCGACATCGTGTATCTGAGCATGATTCATGCGCGACAGCGTGGTCGCGACGAGGTCGATCCTTGGGGGCATGTATCCGAGGAGGTCAGGAACGGAATCGAGTTGCAAGACCTGCCGTTCTCTCCGGAAGGTTTCCTCAAGGCGGCCGAATCGGGCAAGCGCGAGGCGGTCGCGCTGTTTTTAAGTGCCGGCGTGGATGTGGATACCTGCGACGAGCGGCAATGGACGCCGCTGATGATTTCCGCATTCAACGGCAACGAGGAAATGGCCGCGCTGTTGATCAAAAGCGGTGCCGACATCCACCATAAAGATACGGCCGGTTATACGCCGTTGCACTGGGCGGCGTTCAATGGCTTCACGCAAGTGGTGCAGCTATTGTTGAGCAAGCACGCCGACGTCAATGCGCGCAGCCAGCACGGCTGGACGGCGCTGCTGCAGGCGGCTACGCGCGGCCACCTGTCGGTAAGCTACATCCTGATAGAGCATGGCGCGGATGTGAATGCGGCCAGTAACGACGGGTGGACGCCTCTGCACAAGGCGGCTGCTAACGGCCATTTTCCTGAGGTGAAGCTGCTGCTCAGCAAGGGGGCGGATACGCGCGCAAAATATGCTAACGGCGTGACCCCGCTGGATCTCGCTACCAAGAACAAGCACGAGCAGATCGTCGCGGTTCTCTCCGGTTGGCATTGATGGGCATCCGATGATCGTTCACGGATCGGTTTCTCTTGATACAATCTGCGTGCCGAAACCGGGAAACATACTAACCAGCGCATTAAGGGAGTCCGCCATGAAAAAAATAGAAGCCGTGATCAAGCCGTTCAAGCTGGACGAGGTGCGCGAAGCGCTTTCCGAGTTGGGGGTGAGCGGGTTGACGGTCACCGAAGTGAAGGGTTTCGGCCGGCAGAAGGGCCATACCGAGCTGTATCGCGGTGCCGAATACGTAGTGGATTTCCTGCCCAAGATCAAGGTGGAAGTGGTCGTGTCGAGCGAGTTGCTGGATACGGCGGTGGACGCGATCATCAAGGCTGCACATACCGGCAAGATCGGCGACGGCAAGATATTCGTCTCGACGGTGGAGCAGGTGATCCGTATCCGCACTGGCGAAACCAACGAAACCGCGCTTTAAATCCCCATTCGGCCCGTTCTCCACGGGCTGATTTACCCGGCTGCCCGGCATGCGTATAATGCGCGCTTTGCCGAGGGCCGTTTCACATGCGCATCATTCAAAAAGCACTTACCTTTGACGACGTTCTGCTCGTTCCCGCCTACTCGAACGTATTGCCGCGCGATGTCAGCCTGCGTACCCAGCTGACGCGCAATATCAGCCTGAACATCCCGCTGCTGTCCGCCGCGATGGATACCGTCACGGAAGCGCGTCTGGCGATCGCGTTGGCGCAGGAAGGCGGTATCGGCATCATCCACAAGAATATGTCGGCGTATGCGCAGGCTGCCCACGTCGCCAAGGTCAAGCGTTTCGAAAGCGGCGTGGTCAAGGATCCCATCACCATTACGCCGGACATGACGGTGCGCAGCGTGCTGGGCTTGACCCGCCAGCACAAGATTTCCGGCTTGCCGGTGGTGCAGGGCAAACAATTGGTGGGTATCGTCACCAACCGCGATCTGCGCTTCGAGAACAATCTGGATCAGCCGATCCAGAACATCATGACGCCGCGCGAGCGGCTGATCACCGTGACGGAGAACGCCAGCCTGGAAGATGCGCGCAGCCTGATGCACATGCACCGCATCGAGCGCGTGCTGGTAGTTAACGATGCATTCGAATTGCGCGGCCTGATGACGGTAAAGGACATCCTGAAATCGAACGAGCATCCGTTGGCTTGCAAGGATAGCCTCGGCCATCTGCGTGTCGGCGCGGCGGTCGGCGTAGGCGAGGGCACCGAAGAGCGCGTCGCGCTGCTGGCTGAGGCCGGTGTGGACGTGATCGTGGTGGATACCGCGCACGGACATTCGCAAGGCGTGCTGGACCGCGTCAAGTGGGTCAAGATGAATTTCCCGAACGTCGAGGTGATCGGCGGCAACATCGCCACTGGCGGGGCTGCTCAGGCCTTGCTGGACCACGGCGCGGACGGTGTGAAAGTCGGTATCGGCCCCGGTTCGATCTGCACCACCCGCGTCGTCGCGGGGGTCGGCGTGCCGCAGATCGCCGCGATCCAGAATGTCGCGAAAGCGTTGCAGGGCACCGACGTGCCGTTGATCGCCGATGGTGGCGTGCGTTTCTCCGGTGACATCGCCAAGGCGATCGCATCGGGCGCTCATACCGTGATGCTGGGCGGATTGTTCGCCGGTACCGAAGAGGCGCCGGGCGAGATCGAGCTGTATCAAGGCCGTTCTTACAAGTCCTATCGCGGCATGGGTAGCCTGGGCGCGATGCAGCAAGGTTCCAGCGACCGCTACTTCCAGGAAGGCGAAAGCAATCAGGACAAGCTGGTGCCGGAGGGCGTGGAAGGCCGCGTGCCATACAAGGGTAGCGTGTTGGCGGTGATCCATCAGCTGATGGGCGGACTGCGCGCCAGCATGGGCTATCTCGGTTGTGCCGACATCGCCACCATGCATGCCAAGGCCGAGTTCGTCGAAATCACTTCTTCCGGTATCCGCGAGTCGCACGTGCATGATGTGCAGATCACCAAGGAAGCGCCGAATTATCGTATTGAATAACACAATGGGAAGGGAGAAGGGGGATGAGGGAAGGGTAATGCCGGCGCCTCGCTTCCCTTGAGCGCCGCTGGCGCGATCCCTTCTCCCTTCACCCTTCCCAGGCTTTGAAACCATGCATAAAAAAATCCTGATTCTCGATTTCGGTTCGCAATACACCCAGCTGATTGCGCGCCGCGTCCGTGAAACCAATGTCTATTGCGAACTACATCCGTGGGACATGACGACGGAAGAGATCCGCGCCTTCAACCCGGCGGGCATCATCCTTTCCGGTGGCCCGAACTCGGTCTATGAGGATGAAACGCCCAAGGCGCCGCAGGCGGTATTCGAGCTGGGCGTGCCGGTACTGGGTATCTGCTACGGCATGCAGACCATGGCCGCACAACTCGGCGGGGCGGTGGAGAGCGGCAAGGTGCGCGAGTTCGGCTATGCGGAGGTTCGCGCGCATGGGCACTCCAAGCTGTTCGCGGGCATACAGGACAAGACCAACCAACAAGGTCACGGTTTGCTCGATGTGTGGATGAGCCACGGTGACAAGGTGACGGCGCTGCCGCCTGGCTTCTCGGTGATCGCTTCCAACGAATCTACGCCATTCGCTGCGATGGCAGACGAGGCGCGCCGTTTCTACGCCGTGCAGTTCCATCCTGAAGTTACGCATACCCATCAGGGCAAGGCGCTGCTCGGCCGTTTCGTGCATGGCATCTGCGGCTGTGCGCAGGACTGGAACATGCCGGATTATATCGGCGAGGCGGTGGAAAAGATCCGCGCTCAGGTCGGTAACGACGAGGTGATCCTGGGGCTGTCCGGTGGCGTGGATTCCTCGGTGGCGGCGGCGTTGATCCATCGCGCCATCGGCGATCAGCTGACCTGCGTGTTCGTGGACAACGGCCTGCTGCGCTTGAATGAGGCCGAACAGGTGATGGAGACGTTTGCCGATCATCTGCACATGAAAGTGATCCACGTCGATGCCAGCGTGGAGTTCCTGCAGCATCTGGCGGGTGTGTCCGATCCTGAGCAGAAGCGCAAGATCATCGGCCGCGAGTTCGTCGAAGTGTTCCAGCGTGAAGCCAAGAAATTGCCGCAAGCCAAGTGGCTGGCGCAAGGCACCATCTACCCGGATGTGATCGAATCCGCCGGGGCGAAGACCAAGAAGGCGCACACCATCAAGTCGCACCACAACGTCGGCGGTCTGCCGGAAAGCCTGCATCTCAAGTTGCTGGAGCCATTGCGCGAATTGTTCAAGGACGAGGTGCGTGAACTCGGCGTGGCGCTCGGCTTGCCGCACGGCATGGTGTACCGCCATCCGTTCCCAGGCCCCGGTCTGGGCGTGCGCATCCTCGGCGAAGTGAAGAAGGAATACGCCGAGTTGCTGCGCCGCGCCGATGCGATTTTCATCGAAGAGTTGCATGCCACCAAGGATACTGATGGCAAGTCCTGGTATGAAAAAACCTCGCAGGCCTTTACCGTGTTCCTGCCGGTAAAGAGCGTCGGCGTGATGGGCGACGGGCGTACCTACGAATGGGTGGTGAGCTTGCGTGCGGTGCAGACACAGGACTTCATGACCGCACATTGGGCGCACCTGCCGTATGAGCTGCTGGGCAAGGTGTCCAACCGCATCATCAACGAAGTGCGCGGCATAAACCGCGTGGTGTACGACATCTCCGGAAAACCGCCCGCCACGATCGAGTGGGAATAAGGCGTAGTTTTAATACCTTGGCAGGTTCCATTTTGAGCTTTGCCTGTGCTCTGATGCTGATGATATCGGTAAGTGGCAGCCAATTGAGCGGCCGCTTTAAGGAGGTCAGAATGATAATATCGCGTGCAGCACAGTGCTGCGGATTCAACCGGTCGATGCAACATACTAGAATCTGCAGCCATAAGCAGTCATTCAAATACGATAACCCTCACAAACGAGATAGAACTCATACTCGTGCTACATTTCTCTCCGTTGCCACCAAAGTTTCTTAGCTACTTATTTGAAAACAACAATGGCTGGCAAAGAACCTTATAAAGTAATTGACGTTTTCGCAGGCCCGGGAGGGCTTGGAGAGGGCTTTGCTGCCTTGCACCATGGTGCAGAAAAATCATCATTCAAGCTCGCGCTTTCGATTGAAAAAGACCCGACCGCGCACAGCACATTGCTGCTGCGTAGTTTTTACCGTCAGTTTGATTCCGAAAAGATTCCGCAGGAATACTGGTCTTATGCCAAGGGGGAGATTACCAAGGCGGCGTTATTTGATTTTTATCCTCAGCAGGCTAAGGCTGCGGCTGAAGAGGCGCAGTGTATCGAACTCGGCAAGACCCCAGCGCATGAGGTGAAAAACCTCATCAGTCAGAGACTGAATGGCAGTGAAAAATGGGTACTGGTCGGTGGGCCACCCTGTCAGGCATATTCACTTGTCGGACGCGCGCGTATGCGGAGTACCAATCCTGATTTTGAGGACGACGTGCGCCATTTCCTTTACAAGGAATATCTGCGGATCATCGCGGATCACCGGCCACCTGTGTTCGTGATGGAGAATGTGAAGGGAATACTTTCCGCGCAGCATTCCGGCAAAAAAATCATCAAGAGTATATTGAGCGATCTGCAAAAGCCTGACATGGCAGTCAATGGCCAGAGTTCCGGCCTCGGCTACAGGCTGTTTTCGCTGGTGGATAACAAGCCTCCTGAGAAATGTGAGCCGGAAGACTTTCTGGTGAAAGCCGAAAAATATGGCATTCCGCAGGCGCGACACCGCATGCTTATTCTGGGCATTCGGGATGATATTCAACTCACACCAAAAACGCTCCAGGAATCGGAAGCGACCACTGTTGCCCAAGCAATCGGCGATCTTCCGAAGATACGCAGCACTGTATCCAAAGAGCCTGACACACTTGAACTCTGGCGTGAAATTCTTGATTCGATAGCCTCAGAGGCCTGGTATCGCAAGGGGCGAAGTAATGGTCTGTCTCAAACAATCGAAAAAATTGACAACGCCTTGGCGTCCATACAGAAACGCGAGTTGATGGCAGGTGCAGAAGTCATGAGCTATACCGGCCATCCCAAAATATTCTCAGACTGGTATCGGCATGGCTGTGTTGACGTGGTGACCAACCATGCAGGCCGAGGCCACATGAGGAGCGATCTGTATCGCTATCTTTTTGTGTCCGCCTACGCGGCAGCTAATGGAAAATCCGTTCATCTGAGTGATTTCCCGACGGCGCTTCTTCCCGCACACCAGAATGTGCAGGAGGGTGTGCAGAACAGTCATTTTTCAGATCGTTTCAGAGTGCAGGTCGGTGGGCGACCATCCACTACAATCACTTCCCATATTTCCAAGGATGGGCATTATTTCATTCATTATGATCCGTCCCAATGCCGCAGCCTGACTGTCAGGGAGGCTGCAAGGCTGCAAACATTCCCAGATAGCTACAAATTCGAAGGTGGCAGAACATCGCAGTATCATCAGGTTGGTAATGCCGTGCCGCCGTTGTTGTCCATACAGGTTGCTGCAATAGTCCATGACATTTTAAAGCGGCTGAAGATTTAGCATGGATACGCTGACCTCGGAAAAACGCAGCTGGAATATGTCCCGCATCCGAGGAGCGAATACAAAGCCCGAGCTGGCTGTCCGCTCGATGCTGCATCGCATGGGATACCGATTCAGAATTGCGAATAAGACCCTTCCAGGGAGACCGGATATCGTTCTCCCAAAATACAGGGCTGTAATCTTTGTTCATGGATGTTTCTGGCATCGGCATCAGGGGTGCAAATATGCGTATACGCCGAAATCCCGTCTGGATTTCTGGGGGCGGAAATTTGAGGGGAATGTCATGCGGGATAAAAATAATCTTTCTCTTCTCAAGAAAACAGGCTGGCTCCCCATTGTCATATGGGAATGCGAAATCAAACACAATGCTGACGCTGCGCTTGGCAGAGTATCTGGAATTTTGCAGCGACGCCTGAGAAAACTGGTGGTGGCCTGATGGAAAAATATACTCTTCCGCCGAGAGCAGCCTCGCTTTCCGAATCCATGCGGGATATTGGGTATTCGCTGGAGACGGCCATTGCGGACATTATTGACAACAGCATTGCCGCCAACGCCACACGCATTGATATATGGATTGATTTCAATACCGGGCAGCCACGGCTCGGTGTCACTGATAATGGCAGCGGCCTCAACCGGCAGGAACTCCTGGAGGCTATGCGCCACGGCTCAGCGCATCCGCGCACTCTCAGAGCCAAAGATGATCTCGGGCGTTTCGGATTGGGTTTGAAAACCGCCTCGTTCTCGCAATGCCGCCAGCTGACGGTCATCAGTAGGAAGAGCGGCGACACTGTAGGTGCCGTGTGGGATCTGGATACGGTCTCGGAAGATGATGAATGGGTGCTGGGTATACTGAACCCGGAAGAAATCCAGTCCAGCCCCTACATGGATAAGTTGGGCAAGCATGGAACACTGGTGCTGTGGCAGAAACTGGATAGGCTGTGCGAGGGAGAGTCAACAGCCGCGAAGCAGGATATGCTTTATGAAAAGATGGAAGCCACGGAAAAACATCTCGCTCTTGTGTTTCATCGCTATCTTTCTGGCGAAGTCAGGAATCGGAAACTGGAAGTGCATATCAACGGCCACCCAGTTGAGCCTTTCGATCCGTTCTGCCTCAACAATAAGGCAACACAACTACTCCCCGAGGAAATCATCAGAATTGCCGGTGAGGAAGTCAGGATTCAGCCTTATATTCTTCCCCATCACAGCAAGCTTACGCCGAAAGAGCATGACTATTATCAGAGCCGCAGCGAGTTTGTCAGTAATCAGGGGGTATACGTTTACCGAAATAACAGGCTGATGGCCTGGGGAAACTGGTTCCGGCTGGTTCCAAAAGGCGAAGCCACCAAGCTCGCGCGCGTCAGGATAGATTTTCCCAATGCGCTGGATGAACACTGGACAATTGATATTAAAAAATCCAGAGCCCATCCGCCATACCAGGTGAAAGAAAAGCTCCGGCAAATCATCAACAGGATCGTGGAGCAGAGCACCCGCGTCCATTCTGGAAGGGGCAGGCGTCTTTTAGATGAGGCTCCAGACCCATTCTGGCTGAAACACGCAGATCGTGATGGCATACGGTATTCCCTGAACAGGGATCATCCGGTGTTGAACGCTTTCAGACAGATACTGGAAGGTGATGAGCAGCGGTTGTTTCAGGAAGTGCTGGCCGTCATTGAGGATTCCATTCCCGTAGAAGCTATTTATGCTGACTACTCAATCGCCCCCAAGAGTTTTGATGAAGCGAGGCAGATGGAGCCAGAGGAAGTTCGAAGCCGCCTGCTTATGCTGTACCAGATTCTTTCCGCTGAACAACAGCTGGATGAAAATACTTTCCGGGAAACGGTTAACCAGCTAAAACCATTTAATAATTACCCGCAGGAAATTGAGTGGGTAATCAGGGAGAAAATTCATGAGTGATATTTCGGCGAATTTCGAAGACGCGCTGACGCAATCCCTGAAGGGCGTCGAGAATCTGACGTCGCAATACATTGCTGAGTTTGCTGCCAGGCTGGCACCTGTCTATGGAGTCAGCGAAAACAGACTTGCAGAGGTGGTTAAAAATCTGGAAACCAAGCTTGTTACCACCCAAGGTGCAGGTACTTCCATCGTGGATCAGCATACTGAACATGATGATACATGGCATGAAAGAAGAGAAGACATCAACTGGGATTACTGGAAGGATTATGAAAAGCAGTTGATTGCAGAAAGTTGGGGGCCGCATGTTGTCAGCACGATGGGAGATGTCACAGGAAAAATTCTTGGCTTGTTGAAAAATCCAGAGGACGTAGGGGATTGGAAACGCAGAGGGCTGGTAATCGGCCATGTGCAATCAGGGAAAACGGCAAACTATATCGGCCTGATCTCAAAAGCGGCAGATGCCGGGTACAAGTTCATCATCGTCATCGCCGGCATACACAACAACCTGCGCGCGCAGACGCAGCAGCGTGTGGATGAAGGGTTTATCGGACGAAGCAGCGATCCAAACAGAAGGGGGAAGCTGCTGGGTGTTGGTATTCTGCATCCGAACCGGCGTTTCCCCGTTACGTTGACCACTACGGACAAGGATTTCGACAAGCGCTTCGCCAGCCAGCTGGGCGGCGACTTGCAGGTATATAAGCAACCGGTCATTGTGGTGATCAAGAAGAATGTATCCACACTGAAGAGTCTTTATTCCTGGCTGAAGGAATTGAATACACGGGAGTCAGCGGACAAGATTGATAATATCCCCATGTTGATGATTGATGACGAGGCGGATAATGCGTCTATCAACACCAACAGAGAAGACCTTGACCCCACAGCGACCAACAGGGAGCTCAGGAATATCCTCAGCCTGTTCAGGAAGAGTTGCTATGTCGGTTATACGGCTACGCCGTTCGCCAATATATTCATTGATCCAGATACGGATAAAGAGATGCTTGACGATCTCGATCTTTTTCCAAGGGATTTTATCTATTGCCTCGATGCGCCAACCAACTATTTCGGCCCGCAGAAAGTATTCGTTGATGAGGAGTCGAGTTCGTCCATTCTGAGAACGATAGACGATGCTGAAGTTATTGTTCCACTCAAGCACAAGAAGGATCATCTCGTCAGCGAGCTGCCGATTTCGCTGAAAAAGGCCATTCACGCATTCATTGTCGGGAATGCCATCCGCATTGCCAGAGAGCACCGCAACAAACATGCATCCATGATGGTAAATGCATCGCGGTTCGTGGATGTGCAGCGCCAGTTCAGGGCGCATATTTCCCTATACATGAAAGAAATAAAGAATGCCGTGATGTTCAACTATGCGCTGCCAGAGGAGAAGGCGCTTAAAGACACTCACATGCGGGCATTGCGGGAAATATTTGATGAGGAATTTTCGGGTGGACGCGAATCCTGGCAGGATATTCAGAAAGTTCTGTATGAAGCTGTAGATGCCATAAAAATATTCGTGGTAAACAGCAAATCAGATGAAGCGCTCGATTACCGCTGGGCGGAAGAAAATGGTGAATCGCTCACCGCGCTTGCCATTGGTGGGTTGAGCCTGTCACGCGGCCTTACCCTTGAAGGGTTGATGGTCAGTTACATGTACCGGAATACCAAGATGTATGACACGCTCATGCAGATGGGCCGCTGGTTCGGTTATCGCGCAGGCTATGAGGATTTGTGCCGCGTCTGGCTGCCGTCAGAGTCGCAGGGATGGTATTCGCATATTGCAGAAGCCACCGAGGAACTGCGCCAGCAGATCAAGCAGATGCGCCGGGATCGCCTGAGTCCGATAGATTTCGGCCTGTATGTTCGGGCACATCCGGATGCTTTGCTTGTTACGGCGCTTAACAAAATGCGTGACGCAGAGCGCAGGCCATTCAAAATTAACCTCAGCGGCACACTGACGGAAACATTTATTGTGCCGTCCGACACAGGCATTGTCAGTGAGAATCAGGAACTGATGAAGAAGCTTTTTGCCGATCTGCAGCAGCACTATCCTGTCCAGCGGAAACCTGTTGGGAATTCTTACTTCTGGGAGGCTGTTGATTGGGAACTGGCCGAGAAATTTCTCATGGAATTTAAATTCCACCGGCAGATTCAGGATAAAAAAACCACTGCCCTCGATTATCTGCGGAAAGTTTCTGATAAATACCCAGCGGTGGATATCGCTTTTATTTCTCTTGAGAGACCGAAACCCAGCACTACGGATTTTAGAATTTCCGGCATGGATGTTATGTATTGCCAGGAGCGCGCGGTTGGAGCCTCGGCCAAAGGAGGCATCCGTGAACCTCTTGAGGAAAAAGGCTATTACATCACCAACAAGCAGCGTGTCGCCAGCCGTGGTGCTGAATCAATTGGGCTGGGGGACGACCTGCGGAAAAAAGCTGAAGCGACCGCTGAGGAAGACGGGATGAACATAGCCGATAAATACTACCGGGAGATGCGTCCACGCCCACTGCTGATGCTGCATGCAGTGAAGCTGGTGCATAAAATAAAAGAGAAAAACATTGAAGAGCTGTTGCTTGATCAGGTTCCGGCAATGGGTATCAGTTTCCCCGGTGGCGACTATTCAATAACGGTGGACTATGTGGTGAACAAAGTCTGGGTGAAGCAGATGCAGGAAGAATCATTCGATGATCCGGATGAGGAAGAGGACTATGACAATTGACCGCCTTCCTTGGGGAGAAATCCAGACACCCGTCAGCGAAATAAACCGTCTAAGGGTGGACAGTAGCCATCCTTATGATTTTTTCTGGGGCAAAGATGTATCCGGCCATTGCCTCCTGGTGCTCAGGTTTGATGCAGCGTTGCTGGATGACATCAAAATCAGAAAAATAATTCTCACCGGCATCACGACAGACATCCGCATCATTCCTGATACAGCAGATGGCGTATTCCTTATCACACTGCAGAATACCGAAAGCGCGGATATTTTCCTTACTCTATGTGAGGCTCTGGTTAAAAAAACCAGGAATGCTCCGGATGTTCACGCGGTCATTGCAGTAATCTATTCCCAATTGGAACGCTGGCGGACTCTGCTGAGCAGTGCAAGACATAATCGCCTGTCAGCACAGGAAGTGCAGGGGTTGTTCGGAGAACTCCAATTTCTTGAGGAGTGTATTGACGGGCAGCATGTCAGTATTCAAGCTGCCATTGAAGGATGGCAGGGGCCGAAGGGAGCGCCGCATGACTTCATATTCGGCCAGTCTGCCGTGGAAATAAAATCCATCAGCGGATCATATGCAGACTCGGTGAGAATCTCCACCGAATCCCAGCTGACAACGCATCTTGATACGCTGCATCTGCGCATTACATTCCTGACGGTGGATACGGACTGCAAGTCAGGCCTGTCACTGAATGACCTGATAATCCGGCTGACGGAGAGAATAAAAGACGGCGAGCTCGTCTTCACGTTTGAGGAAAAACTTGTTGCAGCCGGTTACGTTGATATTCCGGAATATGATTTTCCCTGTTTTTCCGTGATTCAAACGCAAACCTACGAAGTCAGAGACGGCTTTCCGCGTATTACGCCGGAATCACTGGCACCGGGAATAAGTGATGTTTCCTACTGCATTGCCTTCAGCAGCATTGCCGGATATATCTGCGACTCGTTCATTCCCGGAGGGGCGAAATGAGCATGGACATAGAAGAATTCTTCCACGATTTCAGGCAGGATTTGCTCTCAGGTGCGGAAGCCAGAGAGGATTTTCTGGAAGCGGAATTCGCTCTCAGTGCGACAAAGGAACTGGAGGAGTCCGGAGCCATTGAGGGCTTTGAGCCATGCCATTACAAAGCGCCGCGTGGCATGCGGGTGGACGGGTACTGGCTCAATGATGACGGTATTTCCATTGACCTATTTATCGTGGATTTTGCCAATAGAGAGGTACTTGAATCTCTGACGCGCAGTGATGTGGATGCACTGTTTAAACGCATCGAGAATTTTTTTACTGCCTGCTCTTTAAAGGGACTCTACAGCGAACTTGAAGAAACATCTCTCGGGTATGGTCTGGCGAGAGATATATCTGGCCGTGCAAGCACTTTTGCCAAGGTGAATTTCTATCTGCTCTCGGAACGCCTGCTCAGTGAGAAGGTGCAGGCTGTCGAGGACAAGCTCCACCAAGGGTGGACTTTTACTTACAACATCTGGGACATTGCGCGCCTCCACCGGATCAAGACTTCCCGTGGTGCCAAGGAGGAGGTGGTTATTGATTTTGAGTCCATGTTCGGACAAGGCATTCCATGCCTGCCCGCACACATCAAATCTGCTGACTATGAATCCTATTTGATGGTCATGCCTGCAACGATTCTAGGCGATCTATATGGCAAATATGGCGACAGGCTATTGGAACAGAATGTTCGCTGCTTTCTGCAGGCGCGGGGCAAGGTTAATAAGGGAATGCGTTCTACTATTCTCAATGATCCTGAAATGTTTTTTGCCTACAACAATGGGATTACGGCGACAGCCCGTGAGGTGATTGCCGAACCCAAGGCGGATGGTATCTATATCAGGGAAATAAAAGACCTCCAGATTGTAAACGGTGGGCAGACCACGGCATCGCTGTTTCATACCAGCAGGAAGGATAAAGCCTCTCTCGAAAAGATATTCGTGCAGATGAAGCTCTCCGTGGTGGATAGTGAAAAAGGTGAAGAGGTCATTCCAAGAATTTCCGAATATGCCAATACGCAAAACAAAGTTAATGCGGCGGATTTTTTCTCCAACCATCCATTCCATATAAGGATGGAGGAATTTTCCCGGCGTCTCTGGGCACCACCTCAGCAGGGGGCGCTGCGCGAAAGTAAATGGTTCTACGAACGCGCTAGGGGGCAGTATTCCGATGCACAGGCGAAAATTTCAAAAGCTGAAAAAAAGAAATTTCTTGCAGAGTTTCCATCATCCCAGATGTTCGCCAAGACTGACCTGGCGAAATTTGAGAATGTATGGGAAGACAAACCGACCTATGTAAATCTTGGGGCGCAGAAAAACTTTGCACAGTACGCAAAAAGGATTGGCCAGGAGTGGGCAAAGAATCCCGATAATTTCAATGAGCTCTATTACAAGCGAGCTATCGCGAGGGCGATCCTATTCAGGAAAACGGAAAAAATTGTGTCCGTGCAGTCATGGTACAGCGGTGGCTACAGAGCAAACATTGTGGCTTATACCCTGGCTCTGCTTTCCACGCTATGCGCTGATATGGGCAAATCATTCGATTTCATGAAGGTGTGGGAAACGCAGGACATTACGGACGTGATGAGAGACGCAATTGAAATAACCGCGAAGGTCGTGTTTGACAGCATCATGACCCCAATGGCCGGGATTTCAAATATTTCGGAGTGGTGCAAGAAAGAAGCCTGCTGGGATCGCCTTCAACTGAAGGCCGGCGAATTAAAGTCTTTACTGCCCAAGCCATTTTTAAGCGGTCTCGTTGATAAAGAAAATATTGTCGAAGAGGTAAAGTCGGCTGCCAAAGTTCAGAAGATTGACAACGGAATTGAGGCGCAGAAAAAAGTAATGAGTATTCCCGCTGCAAAATGGCGACAGATTATGGCCGATGGCAATAAGAAAAATATTTTCTCGCCAATGGAAACAGGGATTCTTCAGGTTGCATCACAGATACCAGCCAAAATCCCATCTGAGAAACAATCGATCATGCTGATTGACGTACTGGCGAAGGCTGCCCTAGAAGGGATAGTTTCCCCCGGCTAAAGCAGTGGTGTTTTGTCTTTGATCACATAAATTGAGTGCCGCCAGTTTTGCATGTATGATGCGCAGCTTATTGCACAATATTCTGTAACAGGCAATCGGGGGAATTATGGGGATCTCTGTACGTGACGTAGTGGCGTTTTCTCAGGCGCGTGCCAATCTTTCTGATTTGGCAGATCAGGTCAAGGCGGGGGCGGAGAAGATAATTACCAAGAACGGCGAAAGTTATGTCGCGCTGATTGATACTGAACGCCTTGATTATTACCACCGGTTGGAACGTGAGCACATTCATCTGCTGTTGGTTGATGAAATCGGGAAGGGGTTGGATGATGTGGCGGCGGGTCTGGTGAAGGATGCACGCCAGACCATCCAGAAACTCAAGCGTCGGCGCGCAGCCTAAGCAGAGGCCAATGTGGCAAGGAAAGCCATTGTCAAACTGACTGCAAACTTCGAGCGTAACCTCGAAGCAATCGAGGTGTTTCTGGTCAAGGTGGACGCCGCACAAGCTTATGACCGTCTGCTGGATGAGTTGAGCGACACCTTGATTCCCAACCTTGAGCATTTTCCGGCGCTGGGGCGATCTTTCCTTGAGCGTCCAGTGTGTTCTGTGGAAGTAGCGAATGCCCTTGCGCGCTTGCAATCGAAATTGCATGACGGTGAATTGCGCGAATACCTGTTTGCCGATTACCTGGTGCTGTATGCGCAGTTTGGCGATGTCATTTATCTGCTGTCGATCAAACATCACCGTGAGCTTTCGTTTGATTTTCAGTCGCTCTGGTCGAGAAATTGACAAGCATCAAAACGAGCAAGTGTGCATTTCATGCACTGTGTTGCGCTGTTTTTTTAGGGACGTTTTAGTCGGTGAAAGTTTCTTGTGTAGATTTTCACCGCGTCCGGATTGACGCTGCCTTGGTTGCTGCACATAATCGGCACAGATTTTTCATATCGGATTTTTCATGACGGTCATCCGCCAGCAGGATTTCATCGACAGCATCGCGGACGCGTTGCAGTTCATTTCTTATTACCATCCCGCCGACTTTGTCCACGCGTTAGCCGACGCGTATCGCATCGAGCAGTCGCCTGCCGCCAAGGACGCGATCGCGCAGATACTGGCGAACTCGCGGATGTGCGCGCAGGGGCGCCGGCCGATCTGCCAGGATACCGGCATCGTGGTGGCATTCGTGCGGGTGGGCATGGCGGTGCGTTGGGATGCGGCGATGGACATTGTCGAAATGGTCAATGCGGGGGTGCGCAAGGCCTACTTGGATCCCGATAACGTGCTGCGCGCTTCCGTCGTGACCGATCCTGCGGGCAGGCGCAACAATACCGGTGACAACACGCCGGCGGTGGTGCATGTGGAGCTGGTGCAGGGCGATAAGGTGGAGGTGCGCATCGCGGCCAAGGGCGGCGGTTCGGAGAACAAGGCGGTGCTGGAGATGCTCAATCCGGGCGACGATATCGTCGAGTGGGTGTTGCAGCGCGTGCCGGAGATGGGGGCAGGCTGGTGTCCACCGGGTATGCTGGGCATCGGGATCGGCGGTACGGCGGAAAAGGCCATGCTGCTGGCCAAAGAGGCGCTGATGCAATCCATCGACATGCACGAGCTGAAGGCACGTGGCGCACAGAACCGGCTCGAGGAGTTGCGCATCGAGTTGCACGGCAAGGTGAACGCGTTGGGTATCGGCGCGCAGGGCTTGGGCGGGCTGACCACGGTGATGGATGTGAAGATACTCGATTATCCGACCCATGCGGCTTCCAAACCGATCGCGATCATTCCCAATTGTGCGGCGACGCGGCATATCCATTTCGAACTGGACGGCAGCGGCGTGGCTGAATTTGCGCCGCCCAAACTTGAAGACTATCCCGATATCGGCTGGCATCCGGCGCAGGATGCGCGGCGCGTGGATTTATCCACGATAACAAAGGATGAAATTGCGCAATGGCAACCGGGCGAAACAGTGTTACTCTCCGGCAAGCTGCTGACGGGGCGTGATGCCGCGCATAAACGCATCGCCGAGATGTTGGCGCGCGGTGAAAAACTGCCATCCGGCGTGGATTTTACTGACCGCTTCATTTATTATGTCGGGCCGGTCGATCCGGTGCGCGACGAGGTGGTCGGTCCTGCCGGACCGACGACTGCGACGCGCATGGACCAGTTCACAGAAATGATGTTGGCGCAGACGGGTTTGATCGGTATGGTCGGCAAGGCTGAGCGAGGCAAGGCTGCTATCGAGTCGATCAGGAAGCACGGCGCGGTGTATCTGATGGCCGTCGGTGGGGCAGCTTATCTGGTGTCCAAGGCGATACGCAGTGCGAGGGTCGTGGCATTTGCCGATTTGGGCATGGAAGCGATCTACGAATTTGAAGTTGAGGATATGCCGGTAACGGTGGCAGTGGATGCGCGAGGAATCTCGGTGCATGACACCGGTCCGGCAGAATGGCGCAAACGTATCGGGATGATTCCGATGAAGCGGATTTAATTTAATTGGTTTTAAAGTTTTACCAACCGTAGCGAGCGACAGGAGAGCAAGGCGCGAATGAAGCGATAAACCGGAATGTGCTTATGCACATGAGGATTTTGAGCGATTGAGCAACGTAGCTATCGTGGCGCGCAGTAGGTTGGAAATGAATTGGCGGGTCTCCCCGCATTGCAGGTTGGTGAACCTGGTCAGATCCGGAAGGAAGCAGCCACAACTAATTACTGCAAGTGCCGGGGGTAAGGCTCGCCTCCTATTGAGAAGTCGTTTGGGGGAAGGCGATGAACAAAACCGGTTGGTTTCTTGGTGCGCTATTGTTGACAGGCAACGCATGGGCGGTGGATGGCGTTTCCTTTGAGTTGGGTAATGGCGACTATACCGATACCGCGCGTGTCGGGGCGATCTGGAATTGGGATAAGCAGTGGTTCACCGAGGGGGACTGGCTGGTGACGGGCTTCTGGGAAGCGTCAGCGGGCATGTGGCGCGGCCGTAGCAGCATCGGCAACAACCAGACGATCACCGATCTCGGCATTACGCCAGTGTTTCGCTTCCAGCAGAAGCATCCTTCCGGCGTTGCGCCTTATCTCGAAGGCGCAATCGGTGCCCATCTGATTTCACCGACCTATGTCTATGCCAACCGCAAGTTCGGCAGCGCTTTCCAGTTCGGCGACCATGTCGGATTCGGCGTGCGTTTTGGCGAGCGCCAGCAGTTCGACCTGGGGTATCGTTTTCAGCATCTGTCGAATGGCGGGATCAAGAAGCCGAACCAGGGCATCAATATCAATCAAGTGCATTTCTCCTATCTCTTTTAACGTGGTGTAACTTGTCGGCCACAACTGTCCTCGCGCGCAAATGGCGTCCTAAAACCTTCGCGCAATTGGCGGGGCAGGAGCACGTCGTCAAGGCGCTCAGCAATGCACTCACGCAGAACCGTTTGCATCATGCTTACCTGTTCACCGGTACGCGTGGGGTCGGCAAGACCACGATCGCACGTATCTTTGCCAAGTCGCTGAATTGTCTGTCGGGCATCACCGCCACGCCGTGCGGCGAGTGCAGTGCCTGCAGGGAGATCGACAGCGGGCGTTTCGTCGATCTGATCGAGTTGGATGCCGCGTCGAATACGCAAGTGGACAGCATGCGCGAGCTACTGGAAAGCGCGCTGTACGCACCGACCAGCGGACGCTTCAAGGTGTACATCATCGACGAAGTGCATATGCTGTCCAAATCGGCCTTCAACGCGATGTTGAAGACGCTGGAAGAGCCGCCCGGGCATGTGAAATTTATCCTTGCTACCACCGATCCGCAGAAGATTCCCGTCACGGTGTTGTCGCGCTGTCTGCAGTTCAATCTGAAACAGTTGCCTCCCGCGCTGATTGCAACGCACTTGCAGTATGTGCTGGGGCAAGAGCAAATCGCTTTTGAGTCCGGGGCGGTCGCTTTGATCGCCCGAGCCGCTCAGGGCAGCATGCGCGATGCTTTGAGCCTGATGGATCAGGCGATCGCTTTTTCTGCTGGAAAAGTGGAAGAGGCGGTGGTGCGCACCATGCTGGGCGCGATCGATCAGGGTTACCTGTTTGATTTGCTCGGGGCACTACGTGACCAGAACGGCATCGCCCTGCTTGAAATCGCCGATAACATGGCCGCGCGCAGCGTGGCGTTCGATGCGGCTTTGCAGGAACTGGCCACCTTGTTGCATCGCATCGCGCTGGCGCAGACCGTGCCGCAGGCGATCGCAGACGACGAGCCGGAGCGGGTGCGCCTGCTGGAATTGGCGCAGGCCTTCACGCCGGAAGAAGTGCAATTGTGTTATCAGATCGCGATCCACGGACGCGATGAAATCGATCTGGCTCCCGATGAATATGCGGGCTTTACCATGACGCTGTTGCGCATGTTGGCTTTCGCGCCCGCCAAGGGTATCGCGCAGAATACCTCCGTGCCTGCCAAGGGAAAGCCGCAGCCAGCAGCGATCATGCCTGTTGCCGCACAATCAAGCGCGCAACCAAGCGTGGCAGCCAGAGAAGCTGAGCAAATGGCGGCGACATCCGTTTCAGGTAATGAGGGCAGTTCCGGCCAACCCGATTGGGCGGCATTGCTGGAACATCTGAATGTGCAGGGCATGGCGCAGCAGTTGGCGAAACATTGCGTGATGCAAAGCTTCTCGGATGAGCAAGTCACCCTGTGCTTGTCGCAGGAGCATAAACATTTGCAAACCAACAAGATGGCAATAGACAGATTGCAGGCTGCATTAAGCGATTATCTTGCCAAGCCGATGAAGTTGAATATCGTGTTGGGCAGAACTGAAACGGCAACCCCTGCCGTCATCGAACAACAGACCAGGCAGCTTAAGCAGCAACAGGCGAGCGACTCGATAGTGCAGGATAGCTTTGTGCGGCAGGCGCAGGCAGAGTTGGATGCCACGCTGGTGGCAGAATCGATCAAACCGATACAGTAATAGTCAGGAGGATGTAAAGATGATGAAGGGCGGATTGGGCGGGCTGATGAAGCAAGCACAGCAAATGCAGCAAAACATGCAGAAGGCACAAGCCGAATTGGCTACCGTGGAAGTCGAAGGGCAGGCGGGAGCCGGTATGGTGAAAGTGATCATGAATTGCGCTCATGAAGTGCGTCGTGTGTCGCTGGATGACAGCGTGTTATCTGATGACAAGGAGATGCTGGAGGATTTGATCGTGTTGGCATTGAATGATGCGATGAAAAAAGTGGAAGCTGTCACTCAGCAGCGTATGAGCGGCTTTACATCTGGTATGGGCTTGCCGCCCGGGATGAAGTTGCCGTTCTGATGATGCATTCTCACTTGGCGGCGCCATCCCATCTGGACGAATTGATCGCTGCATTGCGTTGCTTGCCGGGCGTAGGGCCGAAGTCCGCGCAGCGCATGGCCTATCATTTGTTGCAGCGCGACCGTGCCGGAGCATTGCATCTGGCGAAGTCGCTGGAGCGGGCCACGGTGAACATCACGCATTGTTCCAAGTGCAATAATTTTTCCGAACAAGAGATGTGCGCCTTGTGCTCGTCACCCAAACGTGATGCGAGTTTGCTGTGTGTGGTCGAAATGCCGGCGGACCTGCTGATGATGGAGCAAACTCAATGCTATCGCGGGATGTATTTCGTGTTGATGGGCAGGCTGTCGCCGCTGGACGGCATCGGTGCAAAAGAACTGCATCTCGATCGTCTGGTTAAGCGTGTTCAGGAACACCCTTGCGAAGTGATTCTGGCGACCAACTTTACCGTGGAAGGTGATGCGACGGCGCATTATTTGGCGACCTTGCTGCAATCGCAGGATGTTAAAGTGTCGCGCATTGCGCGCGGTTTGCCGGTAGGCGGAGAATTGGAACAGGTGGATAGCGGAACGTTGGCGCAAGCCGTGTTGGAACGGCGCGAGGTGATGGCATGAACAAGAAAGACAAAGCGGTTCCTCGTAAAGCTTTTGCCGATGACGAAGCGACCGAGGGTCCGTTTCCCGATGAAAGGCTGGACGGGGAAAAATTACAGAAGGTGTTAGCCCAAGCCGGTTTCGGTTCGCGCCGTGCGATGGAAGAATGGATCGCTACCGGGCGCGTCAGCGTGAACGGCGAACCGGCCACCTTGGGGATGCGCGTGAAGGAAGGCGACCTGGTGCGCGCAGATCGCCGTACTATCCGCGTTGGTGAACGGGTTCACGCCGCACGCGTGCTGTTGTACCATAAGCCGGAGGGCGAGATCGTCAGTCGTGACGATCCGGAAAAACGTGTGAGCGTGTTTGATAAACTGCCCAAGCTGCGCGGACAGAAATGGATCGCCATCGGGCGGCTGGATTTCAATACCAGCGGTTTATTGATTTTTACCACTTCCGGCGAGTTGGCGAATCGTTTGATGCACCCGCGTTTCGAGGTTGAGCGGGAATATGCAGTGCGGGTGCAAGGTACGATGACGGAAGAACAGATGACCCAGGTGCTCAAGCAAGGGGTCGAGCTGGAAGATGGCTTGGTCAAGTTCGAAAAGCTGGAAGATCAAGGTGGCGAGGGCTTTAACCACTGGTATCGCGTGATGCTCAAGGAAGGGCGCAACCGGGTGGTGCGGCGCACCTTTGATGCATTGGGACTGCCGGTAAGCCGGTTGATGCGCGTGCGCTTCGGTATAATCAACCTGCCGCCGCGACTAAAGCGTGGCATGACTGCTGAACTCGGGGAGGGTGAGGTGGCGCAGGTGTTGGATTGGGCAGGGATTTTTCTTGATAGCGACGAATTGCAGAAGGACTTGCCAGTTTCTGGCCAGGTCGATCTGACGCAATCCGAGAAGAGCAGGCGTCGTCCAGCCAGTGCCGCGAAAAATGTTCGGCGCGACGTGCGAACAGGCGGCGGAAAAAGTAAAACTGGTGTAAAAGGATGACTGTCACTAAAATCACAATCTATGCATGCGGCCTATGTTGTGTGTGTGGGATGTTGGGATAACGGCGGATACCAAGGTACTGGAAATCTGAATGGAAGATCGCGGCAATAAGACCATCATGTGCAGTGTGCTGTTCTTGGATATTGTGGAATATTCCAAGAAGTCGGTGGCCGGGCAAATTTCGCTGAAAGATAGGTTCAATAGCTATCTGTCCACGGCTATCCGCGATGTGCCAATGACCGATCGGATCATCCTCGATACCGGCGATGGCGCGGCAATCAATTTTCTTGGCGATGTCGAGGACGCGCTGAAGGCGGCCCTGAGTCTGCGGGAAAGTCTGCTTAACGAAGCTCCCGACCTGGATCAACCCTTGCTGATACGCATGGGGATCAATCTCGGGCCGGTGCGCCTGGTCAGAGACATCAACGGTCAACCTAACATCGTCGGCGATGGTATCAATGTCGCACAGCGTGTGATGGGGTTTGCAGATGCCAGCCAGATTCTTGTGTCGCGATCTTATTACGATGCTGTTTCACGTCTTTCTCCACGATATGCCGAGATGTTCCATTATCAGGGCTCGCGTACCGATAAGCATGTGCGTGAACATGAGGTATACGCGATTGGCTACCCGGGCGATAAGACGACGCAGCGGGTCGTAAAGGAACAGCCGGTGGTCGAGCCAACGGGTAGCTGGATGGCTGTTGCGTTCGAGCGATCCGGTAAGGCTTGGCGTTCAGCCGCTGATAGGCTGGATGAGCTTCTTCAGCATTCGATCACCTGTTTCAAGGAGGCGGATTCCAAGCGACGCGCCTTATACATTATCGCGATTGTTGCTCCCCTCGTTATCGTTGCGCTGCTGCTGAAGCTGACATACTCAACCGGCGGCGAGGTTAAGGGATCGGCTGGCTTGGGAGCTCAGGCCGTATTGAACCAGCCGGCTTCGGCGGTAGCTTCAGTGCCGTCACATCAAGCGACATCGTCAGTGGTGGCGACATCACCAACGCCCAAAATTGCGTCGTCAGTAGCTGCGGCTCCCGCACACCCAGCGGCTTCGGCTGTGGCAGCGCCCAAAACGACTGATAAGACCAAGGAAAAAACCGAGAGTGCCGGCGCAGTTGCGCATGGAAAGCCCAAGGGGGCGGCTGAGACTAAACGAGAATCTGCGGCTTCAAGGAGCGATTCTCCAGCTATTCTGGTTGTGGAATGCACGGACGGGGCATGGGTGCATATTGATGGTTGGCAGAAAGGCCGAATCAGTTCGGGTCAGTTCACTATCACGATGAAACCGGGTAAATATCTCGTCGGCATCAGTGACATGAGCCTTGGCAAGATTTACTCACAAGACGTCACATTGCTGGCCGGCAGAACCACTCGGGTAAATCCCAGCTTTTGCCATTAGACGCGACGATCTTCAATGGGCAGGCTTGTCGATGAGAAATATAAAAATAATTATTGGGGTGTGCCATGATTAGCCAGTTGGGACGCTATGAGGTGATCGGGGAGCTCGGCCAAGGCGCGATGGGGATCGTCTACAAAGCCAAGGACCCATTGATTGATCGCGTCGTGGCGATCAAGACCATCAATCTTGGCTTGGCACAAGAAGAAAAAGAAGAGTACGAGGGGCGCTTCTATCAGGAGGCCAAAGCGGCTGGGCGGCTCAATCATCCGAATATCGTAACCATCTACGATGTGGGTAAGAGCGGTGACATAGCCTACATTGCGATGGAATTTTTGCAAGGCCGCGAGTTGCGCGACATCATGAGAGATGGCGGGTTGCTGCCGGTCGACCAGGTGTTGGATATCGTGGCGCAGGTGGCTTCGGGTTTGGCGTATGCGCATGAACACGATATCGTGCACCGTGATGTCAAACCATCCAATATTATGGTGATCCGCGATGGGCACGTAAAAATCACCGATTTCGGTATCGCACGCATGGCCTCTTCGGCGGTGCGTACCCAGACTGGCATGGTGCTAGGGTCGCCGAAATACATGTCGCCAGAGCAGGTGATGGGCAAGTCGATCGATCAGCGATCTGACATTTTCTCGCTGGGTGTAATGCTCTACGAGATGCTCACCGGGCAGGCGCCGTTCAATGGCGAGAATGTCAATGCCATCATGTACCAGACTCTGAATGCCGTGCCGGCGCCACCCAATACGCTCAACCCGGCTGTGCCGGAAATGCTTAACTTCATCGTGGCCAAGGCATTGGCCAAGAAGCTGGAAGATCGCTATCAGAATGCTAAGGACTTTGCGGTGGATTTGCGTGCTTGTCACGATGGAATGCGGCGCTCCAGCCAGCAACTTGATGTCTCGCCGTCTGCGAATGGCAGCGAGAAAATACTGCCCGATGCCATTACTGTTACCGGGCCTATGGGTGTTGAAGAGGATGAGGAGGATGCCAAGCTGGCGTCGACGGCGGGACTGTCTCAGACCTTCGACTCGGCCGCGGCGACGATGCGCCTGGCCGCTTTGACCGCCGCCCCTGAGGACGTTGATG
This sequence comes from Nitrosomonadales bacterium, assembly GCA_016197305.1. Lineage (GTDB taxonomy): Bacteria > Pseudomonadota > Gammaproteobacteria > Burkholderiales > Gallionellaceae > Gallionella. Next base: position 31,880 of record JACPVZ010000100.1, read on the forward strand.
AGTTGTCCAAGACACTCAAGATGACGCGACCAAGTGCGCAGACTATCAAGCAATCAGCGCCCAATGTGGTTCGTCCCGCTGCACCATCTTTATCCCGACCAAGCGTGCGCCACGGCCAGATGGAATCATCGCCCACGGGCGGCGGCAATTTATTGTTGATTGCCATCGTGGTGCTGGTGCTGTTGGGTATCGTCGCGATTTTTGTTTTCTAGTTGGTTGCTGCGCCAGTCATATGCTTAACCGCTTCGATATCAAGTCATCGAGGCGTTTTGTGCTGCTGTTATCGTTGGTTCACTTGTTCGCGCTTTGGTCGATATGGTCTTCGATCCTGGCTGTGTGGGCGCAGCTAGGCGTTGCGCTACCCGTCTTGCTGAGCCTGTTCTATCACCTTCATCGCCATGCGCTGCTGCTGGGGAAGCAATCCTGGCGTACCTTTTCGTTGAACCAGAAACGCGTACTGGTCATCACCCAAAATGGCGAGGAGTTTTCCGGGGAGGTCTCATCTTGGACGGTCGTCACGCCTTACGTTGTGTTGCTGCGTCTCAAATTGGCCGAGCAACGCCTGTCTGTTTCCCAAGTCATTTTTCCTGATGCGCTGCAAGCCGGGGCATTCCGCGAGTTATGTGTACGTCTGAAGCTCGCTCAGTGATTGCTCGGGGTCAGGATGGTGGGATGGGGGTTCGTGATGGTTTCAGGGTAATCCTTGCTGTAATGCAAGCCGCGGCTTTCGTGGCGGGACAGCGCGCTTCGCACAATTAATTCTGCGTTCAGTACCAGGTTGCGTAACTCCAGCAAGTCTGAGCTGATATGGAAGTTGGCATAATACTCGTTGATCTCGTCCTGCAGCAGCTGGATGCGATGCTGTGCGCGTTGCAGACGTTTGTTGGTGCGTACGATACCCACATAGTCCCACATGAAGTGGCGTAGTTCCGCCCAGTTGTGCGAGATGACGATTTGTTCGTCTGCGTCCGTCACACGGCTTTCATCCCATGCAGGGAGCGCGAGACCTTCTTCGTGCGGCTTACTGAGAATATCGCGCACCGCAGCATCGGCAAATACCATGCACTCAAGCAACGAGTTGCTGGCTAGGCGGTTGGCGCCGTGCAATCCGCTGTAGGCGGTTTCGCCGACCGCATACAAATTCGGCACATCGGTGCGCGCGTGCAAGTCGGCAACGATCCCTCCGCAGGTGTAGTGCGCCGCAGGGACCACCGGGATCGGTTCTTTGCTGATGTTGATGCCAAGCGACAGGCAGCGCGCATAAATGGTCGGGAAATGTTCCTGCAGGAACTCGGCCGACTGGTGTGATATATCCAGATAGACGCAATCCAGCCCGCGCTTTTTCATTTCGTAGTCTATCGCTCGTGCCACTATATCGCGTGGCGCGAGTTCGGCGCGCTCATCGTGCCATGGCATGAAGCGTGTACCGTCCGGCAGCTTGAGGATGCCCCCCTCGCCGCGCACTGCTTCGCTGATCAGAAATGACTTGGCATGCGGATGATACAAGCAGGTGGGGTGGAATTGGATGAATTCCATGTTCGCTACGCGGCAACCCGCGCGCCATGCCATCGCTATACCATCTCCCGTCGCCGTGTCGGGATTGGTGGTGTACAGATACACCTTGCCGGTGCCGCCTGTCGCCAAAATGGTGTTTTGCGCGGCAATGGTGATGACTTCTCCGCTCAGGCTGTTAAGCACGTAAACACCGTAGCAGCGATTATCCTGCCGGCCGAGTTTGTTGCCGGTGATCAAATCAACCGACATGTATTTTTCCAGCACCGTGATGTTCGGGTGCTGAAATACCCGTGCGGCCAGCGTTTCTTGCACTGCCTGGCCGGTCGCGTCGGCTGCATGAATGATGCGACGCCGGCTATGGCCGCCCTCGCGGGTGAGGTGGTAGCCCATATCGTTGGAGTTGTCCTTGGTAAACGGGACGCCTTGGGCGATCAACCAATCGATGGCGGCTTTGCCATGTTCTACGACATAGCGGGTAGCGGTTTCGTCGCATAGGCCCGCGCCGGCGGTCAGCGTGTCCTGAATGTGCGCATCCAGCGAATCCTCTCCGGACAATACGGCAGCGATGCCGCCTTGCGCCCAGCCGCTGGCGCCGTCCAGCAAGGACTTCTTGGTGATGAGTCCTACTTTTTGATGGTCGGCCAGTTTAAGGGCCAGTGTCAGTCCAGCCAAGCCGCTGCCGATGATGAGCGTGTCAAATTGCAGCAATTCGATTCTCGAAATTTGGGTTGGATTGGGACTATAGCAAAACTGCCGCCTATAAAGAACGCGATTTATTGCCGGGAACCAATTCTCGGTTATGTAGCCTTATTTGTTCAGAAAAAGCTACGCTGACGCGGCGTGTGGTAGCGGTTATACTTGTCGCCAGCGATAATTAAAAGATTATAAAAATAATTGGAATAGTCAGGGATGGCAGACCGGGAAGTCGATCAGCAGTTGGTAGAACGCGTTCAACGCGGCGACAAGCACGCCTTCGATTTGCTGGTTTCCAAGTATCAGCGGAAATTGGGCAGGCTGATCTCCCGTTTTGTGCGAGATCCGGCCGAAGCCGAGGATGTCACGCAGGATGCATTCATCAAGGCATATCGTGCTTTGCCGGGGTTTCGCGGCGAGAGTGCGTTTTACACTTGGCTGTACCGTATCGGTATCAATACAGCCAAAAATCACCTGTTGGCGAATAAGCGACGTGCGCCGACCAGCACGCCGTTCGATGCGGAGGAAGCGGAGTCGTTTGAGGATGCGGGGCTGTTGCATGAAGTAAGTACGCCGGAAAATGAACTCATGAGCAAACAGGTTGTCGATGTGGTGCAAGCTTCATTGCAGCAATTGCCGGAGGACTTGCGCAGTGCTTTGACTCTGCGTGAAATTGAAGGGCTGAGCTATGAGGAGATTGCCCAAGTGATGAACTGCCCGATCGGTACGGTGCGATCAAGAATTTTCAGGGCACGCGAAGCGGTGGCGGAGAATTTACGTCCGCTGTTGGAAACCAGTAAAGGTAACAGGTGGTGATGATGAAGCATAAAATTTCGGTGCTGATGGATGGCGAGTTGTTTGAAGACGAAGCGGAGGTTCTGTTCGATCAAATCAAGCGTGATTCAAGTACACATCTAGATTGGGCCACTTATCATCTAATCGGTGATGTGCTGCGCCAGCCTGATTCTATCCATCGCGACATCAGTGCCAGAGTGCGGGAGCGTATGCTGAATGAGCCGACCGTGCTGGTGCCGCGCAGTCGTGCGCTGAAACAGAGAGTGCGCACGGTCGCGTTGTCAGCAGCAGCTTCGCTGTTGGCGGTCGGCGTGGTGGCATGGATGTCGTTGCAGATCAGCCCTGAAGCCGCGCCACAGATGGCGATGCAGCAAGCGGCGTTGCGTCCGGCCAGCCTGCAAATCCAGCCCAAGTCCAATGATTATCTGATGGCGCATCAAGAGTTTTCTCCCAGTACCGATTTGAATGGCGGTGCGTCTTATATCCGTACTGTGTCCTATAGCCTAGAGGAAAAGCCGCAATGAGGTTGTGGGTCGGATTCGGTGGCTTGCTTCTGGTGATGAATGCCTTTGCAGCGGAGGGCCAGCCCACCATCGATTGGTTGAAGACTGTTGTTTTTGCGGGTCACCAAACCGATTACAGCGGAGTGTTCATCTATCAGTACGACAGCCATGTCGAGACTTCGCGTATTACGCATGTCGTTGAAAGCGACAGCGAGTATGAAAGGTTGGAGAGTCTCGACGGCCCCAAGCGAGAAATCATCCGCCATCATGGTCAGGTGTGGTGTTACATCAACCACAAGATGGTGCAAGTGGACAGCCAGCAAGGGGGCAGCCGATTCCCGTCGTTGTTGCCAGGGCAGTTGTCTGCACTGAGCGGAAACTATCTGGTCAAAGAAGCCGGTTTGGAGCGTGTCGCCGGATATAACACCCAAGTTATTATATTTCAGCCCAAAGATAGCTTGCGTTATACCCACAAGATATGGGCACACACCGACACCGGTTTGTTGTTAAAGACCGCTGTGCTGGGCGACAAGAATCAGGTCGTCGAGCAATATACGTTTACGCAATTGAAAATTGGTGGCGATGTGGATCGTGCCTGGATTGCCTCGAGCAAAGGCACGGGGGTGTCCAGCAAGCCAACGGGGGCTGTCAGTCGGAACAATCCGGATGTGTCCAAGGCTGGCACGCCGATCAATAGCGGTTGGGTCGTGGACGCGCTACCAGCGGGCTTCAAAAAAACCATGGAGGTGCACCGGCCGATGCGCGGCAAACATGCTCCGGTGACGCAACTAGTGTTCTCGGATGGGCTGAGCGCCATTTCGGTATTCATTGAGCCGTCCGATGCCGATGAGGATGATGTTGAAGGGTTGTCCAGTCGCGGAGCGGTCAATCTCTATCGCAAGGTGGTGGATGGGCATTTGTTGACCGTGCTTGGCGAAGTTCCTTCGCGTACCGTGATGCAGGTACTCGATTCAGTACGCTATAACGGCAAACCATGACACTGGAAACGCGCGCCATTGTCGTGAAGGTCGACAAGCAGTTCGCGCTCGTTCAGGCAAACCAAGGCAACGGGTGCGAGCAATGCAACGGCAAGGGCTGCGGGACGGGCAAACTGTCCCAGATGTTTTGCAGCAAGCCGCGCCAATTTCAAGTAGACAATCCGATCAATGCCGGCATTGGCGACGAAGTGATCGTGTCTGTCGCCGAGGGCGCAGTATTGCGCGGGATAGGTCTGGTCTATCTGTTGCCTTTGGTGTTGCTGGTGGCAGGTGCGATGCTGGCTAGCAGTTGGGCTGCACAACCGTCGCAACGTGACGGCTATGCGGCTGCAGGCGCGTTGTTGGGATTGGTTGCCGGTTTCGTTTTCGCCAAATGGCTTTCGTCGCGGCAAGCTCGCCAGCAAAACCAGCCTTACATCGCACGCAAATGGAGTGGTGAAAAGTAGTCAGAGGATTGTTAAATTTTTTTGTTGTGGGGAGACATGCATGCCGAGAAAATTTTCTAGTCTATACGCGTTGTACATGGGTTTGCTTTTGAGCTTGTCGGTTCAGGCCAAGGAGTTGCCTGACTTCACCAACTTGGTGGAAAAGCAGGGGCCGGCGGTGGTCAATATCAGCACCACGCAAATCATTCGCGATACGCCAGGCTTCCCCAATATCCCTGAAGGCGATCCCTTCTATGAAGTCTTCCGGCGCTTTGCGCCGCAAATTCCGCGCGAGCAGGAGTCGCAATCACTAGGCTCGGGCTTCATCATCAGTGCGGATGGCTACATCATGACCAATGCGCATGTGGTGGATCATGCCGACAAGATCACGGTGCGCTTGACCGATAAGCGCGAGTTCAGCGCCAAGGTGATCGGTGCGGACAGGCGTACCGATGTTGCCTTGCTGAAAATCGAGGCGAGCGGTTTGCCGAAGATCAATGTGGGCGACCCGAACAAGCTCAAGGTGGGCGAATGGGTGGTCGCGATCGGTTCGCCGTTCGGTTTCGACAGCAGCGTGACCGCCGGGATCGTCAGCGCCAAAGGACGTTCCTTGCCGCAGGACAATTTTGTGCCGTTCATCCAGACGGATGTCGCGATCAATCCCGGTAACTCCGGTGGACCGTTGGACAAGATGAATGGCGAAGTGGTCGGTATCAATTCGCAGATCTATACCCGTTCCGGCGGATCGATGGGTTTGTCCTTCGCCATCCCTATCGACGTGGCGACGCAAGTGACCGAGCAATTGCGCAGTAGCGGAAAAGTGACGCGCGGACGTATCGGCGTGACGATCCAGGAGTTGACACGTGAGTTGGCCGAATCGTTTGGTTTGAGCAAGCCCAACGGCGCACTGATCAGCAGCGTGGAGAAAGGCGGCGCAGCCGACAAGGCGGGCATCGAGGTCAGCGATGTGATTCTCACGTTCGACGGTAAAGCCGTGAATAATTCCGCCGACCTGCCGCGCATGGTCGCAGCGGCTAAGCCCGGCAGCAAGGTGGCGATCGGATTGTGGCGTAAAGGTGCAGCCAAGCAGGTTAACGTGGTGATCGCGGAGATGCCCGAAGATGGCAAGTTGGCGCGCGCGGCCAGAAAGCTGGCGGATGATGTGGCCGAAATGATTTCGCGTCTGGGCATTGCAGTCAGCGAGTTGAGCCGCGAGCAGTTGCAAGACCTGCAAGTCGGTGGCGGCTTGTTGGTCGAAGACGTCAAAGGCCCGGCTGCGCGTGCGGCCGGTTTGCAGCATGGCGATGTGCTGCTGGCGATCGGCAATATGCCGATACGCTCGTTGAAGCAGTTCAACGAGATCCTCAAGCAGGTTCCCAAGGGGCGCAATGTCGCGTTGCTGGTACGACGCGGCGATAACGCTTCCTACGTGGCGATCCGGCTCGACGAGAAGTAATCACAGTCCTGCGTATCCCGCCTAAATCGGCTAGAATTCGCCCTTTGCGAAAACGCCGTTACAGGCGGGATTTTTATTTTGAACCCCATGCAGCTAATCCGTAACTTCTCTATCATCGCTCACATCGACCACGGCAAGTCGACACTCGCGGATCGAATCATTCAATTGTGCGGCGGGCTATCCGACCGCGAAATGGAAGCTCAGGTGCTCGACTCCATGGATCTAGAGCGCGAACGTGGCATCACCATCAAGGCACAGACCGCAGCATTGAGCTACAAAGCGCGCGACGGCCAGATATACAACCTCAACCTGATCGACACACCGGGCCACGTGGATTTTTCCTACGAGGTGTCGCGTTCGCTGTCGGCCTGCGAAGGCGCGCTGCTGGTGGTGGATGCTTCGCAAGGTGTCGAAGCGCAGACCGTGGCGAACTGCTACACCGCGCTTGACCTTGGCGTGGAAGTAGTGCCGGTGCTGAACAAGATCGACCTGCCGTCAGCCAATCCAGACAACGCCATCGAGGAAATCGAGGAGGTGATCGGCATCGATGCGCACGACGCGACGCGCTGTTCGGCCAAGACCGGTGAGGGCGTACAGGACGTGCTGGAAGCCTTGATTGTCAAAGTGCCGCCGCCGCAGGGTGACCCCGACGCGCCGTTGCAGGCGTTGATCATCGATTCCTGGTTCGACAACTACGTCGGCGTGGTGATGCTGGTGCGGGTCAAGAACGGCACGCTCAAGCCCAAGGAAAAAATCCTGTTCATGGCGACCGGTGCGCAGCACCTGACCGAGCACATCGGCGTGTTCACGCCCAAATCGCAGCCGCGCGAAACCCTGAGCGCGGGCCAGGTCGGTTTCGTCATCGCCGGCATCAAGGAGCTGAAGGCGGCCAAGGTCGGCGACACCATCACCCATCTGGTCAAACCTGCCGCCGCGCCGTTGCCGGGTTTCAAGGAGGTGCAGCCCCAGGTAGTCGCCGGGCTGTTCCCGGTCGAATCCAACCAGTATGAGGCGTTGCGCGATTCGCTGGAGAAGCTCAAGCTGAACGACGCCTCGTTGCAGTACGAGCCGGAAGTGTCGCAGGCTCTGGGCTTCGGCTTCCGCTGCGGTTTTCTCGGGCTGCTGCACATGGAGATCATCCAGGAGCGCCTGGAGCGCGAGTTCGACATGGACCTGATCACCACTGCGCCGACGGTGATCTACGAAGTGGTGCAGCGCGACGGCACGGTGATGAAAGTGGACAACCCGTCCAAGATGCCGGATCCGTCGAAGATAGACGAAATACGCGAGCCCATTGTCACGGTCAACCTGTACATGCCGAACGAATATGTAGGCGCGGTGATCACGCTGTGTACCCAGAAGCGCGGCACGCAGATCAACATCAGCTACCACGGCAAGCAGGTGCATCTGGTGTATGAGATGCCGATGGCCGAGATCGTGATGGATTTCTTCGACAAGCTCAAATCGGTGTCGCGCGGCTATGCGTCAATGGACTACGAGTTCAAGGAATATCGCGCGGCCGATGTGGTCAAGGTGGACATGCTGATCAACGGCGACAAGGTCGATGCGTTGGCGGTGATCGTGCACCGCGCCAACAGCCAGTACCGCGGCCGCGAGGTGGCGGCCAAGATGCGCGAACTGATCCCGCGCCAGATGTACGACGTAGCGATCCAGGCGACGATAGGCTCGAACATCATCGCGCGCGAGAACGTCAAGGCGATGCGCAAGAACGTGCTGGCCAAATGCTACGGCGGCGACATCTCGCGCAAGAAGAAACTGCTGGAAAAACAGAAGGCCGGCAAGAAGCGCATGAAGCAGGTGGGCAGCGTGGAGATTCCGCAGGAGGCCTTCCTGGCGATCCTGCGCGTCGACGACTAGCGCCCGATTACACTGGAATAAAGGATAAAAATGGATTTTGCATTGATTATGTTCGTGTTGCTGCTGGCCACCGGCGGCATCTGGGTACTGGACATCGCCTTCGGAAAGAAGCGCGGCGCAGGCGAGGCCGAGCCCTGGTGGGTCGAATATGCCAAGAGTTTTTTCCCGGTGATCCTGGTGGTGTTCTGCATCCGTTCGTTCCTGATCGAGCCGTTCAAAATTCCTTCGGGTTCGATGATCCCGACGCTGCAAGTGGGCGACTTCATCCTGGTGAACAAGTTCACCTACGGGGTGCGCCTGCCCATCATCGGCAAGACCATCGTACCGCTGAACACGCCGCAGCGCGGCGACGTGATGGTGTTCCACTACCCGGAAGATCCCACGCTGGATTATATTAAGCGCGTGGTCGGCGTTCCGGGCGATACCGTGGAGTATCATAACAAGCGCCTGTGGATCAACGGCGTGGAGCAGGCGCAGCAGCCGGACGGGGATTACAACTATGTCGAGACCGGGCTGAGTTTCGTGCATACCGAGAAGCGTGTCGAAGCGCTGGGCGAGCGCAAGCACGCGCTGCTGGTCAATCCGGAAAAGCCCACGCTGTACCTGGATTCGGTGGCCCAGTTCCAGGGGCGCGAGAACTGCAGCTATGACGACGAACTGGTGCGCTGCAAGGTGCCCGAGGGCCATTATTTCATGATGGGTGACAATCGCGACAACAGCCGCGACAGCCGCTACTGGGGATTCGTGCCGGACGATCATATCGTCGGCAAGGCATTTTTTATCTGGATGAATTTTTCCGATTTGAAGCGTATCGGGCTGTCGATCAACTAGTCGAAGGGGAGGCGAGATGAATCAAGCAATGCCGGCAACACAACGTGGTATAGGTTTTTCCGGGTTTATTTTCGGTGCGTTCCTGCTGGTCATGGTCAGCATGCTGGCGTTCAAGCTGATTCCGGCATACATGGAATACCAGAAAATCAAGAATACCTTCGTCGTGTTGGCGACCGACCTGGAAATGCAGAAGGCCAGCCCGCGCGAGCTTCAGCTGGCGTTCGGCAAGCGCGCCGATATCGACGACATCCATGCGGTCAAGGCCGAGGATATCGAGATCAGTAACGAGGGTGGCAAGCTGGTGCTCAGCGCCAGTTATTCCGTCAAGGTGCCGCTGGTGGCCAACATCAGCCTGTTTCTGGACTTCAATCCGAGCAGTGCCAAATAAACCCCGCAGCGTACTGTGCAAGCAACTGGGGCACGAGTTTGCGCAGCCCCAGTTGTTGCAGCGCGCGCTCACGCACCGCAGCTATGCGCCCGAGCACAACGAACGCCTGGAATTCCTCGGCGACAGCATACTCGGCTGCGTGATCGCGAAGTATCTGTACAGCCACTATCCGCAGCTGAGCGAAGGCGAGCTGTCGCGGTTGCGCTCCAATCTGGTCAGGGAGGAAACGCTGGCGCTGCTGGCGCAGCAACTGGACCTGGGCAGCCATCTGCAGCTCGGCGAGGGCGAGCGCAAGAGCGCCGGATTCCGCCGCCCCTCGATACTGGCGGATGCGATGGAAGCCCTGATCGGCGCGGTGATGCTCGACGGCGGGTTTGCCGAGGCCGAGAAAGTCATCCTGGGTCTGTTCGTGCCTTACCTGGACAAGGTGGACGCGCAGACGCTGGGCAAGGATGCCAAGACCCAGCTGCAGGAATACTTGCAGGCCAAGCGCATCCCGCTGCCGGTGTACAGCGTGGTCGCCACGCAGGGCGAGGCCCACGCGCAATCGTTTCAGGTGGAGTGCGCCATACCCTTCCTGGGCATCACCACCAAAGGCGAGGGCACCAGCCGCCGCAATGCCGAACAGCAGAGCGCCCTTGCCGCCTATCAAATGATCGGAAACAAACCATGACAGAGCACGAACAGCCGGATACGGCGGAACAGGATGCCGGCCACCCGGCCGGATTTCGCAGCGGCTTCATCGCCATCGTCGGACGTCCCAACGTCGGCAAGTCCACGCTGCTCAACCACCTGATCGGTCAGAAGATCAGTATCACCTCGCGCAAGGCGCAGACCACCCGCCACCGCATCCACGGCATCTATACCGACGAGCATGCCCAGTTCGTGTTCGTCGACACGCCCGGCTTCCAGACCAAGCACCTGAATGCGCTGAACCGTGGCATGAACCGCGTCGTGACCAGCAGTCTGCGCGACGTGCAGGTGGTGATGTATGTGCTGGAAGCGCTGCGCTATGACGAGCGCGACCAGGAAGTGCTCAAGCTGTTGCCGGACAACCGCCCGGTGTTGCTGGTGATCAACAAGATCGACGAAGTGGAGGACAAGGGGCAATTGTTCTCATTCGCCGAACGTGTCGCAAAGGATTTCAAGTTTGCCGCGATCGTGCCGGTCAGCGCCAAGCTGGGCAGCAAGCTCGACGAGTTGCGCGAGGCGATCCGCAACCACTTGCCGGAAAGCGAGATGATCTACGACAAGGACGACATCACCGACCGCAGCGAGCGCTTTCTCGCGGCCGAGATGTTGCGCGAAAAAGTATTCCGCTTCACCGGCGAAGAGCTGCCTTATTCGGTCAGCGTCGTGATCGAACAGTTCAAGCTGGAAGGCAGGCTGCGCCGCATCCATGCCGCGATCCTGGTGGACAAGGAAGCGCACAAGGCGATGCTGATCGGCAAGAAGGGCGAGAAGCTGAAGGAGATCGCCACCCAGGCGCGCATCGACATGGAAAAACTGTTCGACGGAAAGGTGTTCCTCGAGGTGTTCGTCAAGGTGCGCAGCGGCTGGGCCGACGACGCACGCGTGTTGCGCACCCTGGGGTACGAATAACTCCGCGATACGAATAACCCTGGATCACGAACAGGCACGGATTGCGTATGACTGCAGCGAGTCGGCACAACAGGCAACAGGACGAGCCGGCGATCGTGCTGCACAGCTACCCGTTCCGCGAGACCAGCCTGATTCTGGATGTATTCAGCCGGGCGCATGGCCGGGTGGCGATCGTCGCGCGCGGCGCCAGGCGCCCCAAGTCCAGCCTGCGCGGCGTGCTGATGAATTTCCAGCCGCTGCTGCTGTCCTGGTTCGGCAAGGGCGAGCTGCGCACGCTGCACAGCGCCGAATGGCAGGGCGGGCAGCCCTATCTGCAGGGCACCGCATTGATGTGCGGCTTCTATCTGAACGAACTGCTGCTCAACCTGCTGGCGCGCGATGATCCGCATCAGGACTTGTTCGATTACTACCGTGCCACCCTGTACCGTCTGGCGCACGAGACCGACCATGCGGCGACGCTGCGCTGCTTCGAGAAGCACCTGCTGCAGCAACTGGGCTATGCGCTGTTGCTGGAGCATGAGGCGGACAGCGGCAAGCCTATCGCCGCCGATCTCTGCTATCGTTACGTGGTGGAGCGCGGCGCGCTGCCGGACGACGGCGAGCTGCACATCGGCCTGCCGGTGCTGGGCAAGACCCTGCTCGATATGGACAGGGACGATTATGCCGACCCGGTCAGCGCCCGGCAGAGCAAACAACTGATGCGCGTGCTGCTGAACCACCACCTGGGCGGCAAGACCCTGCATACCCGTGAATTGATAAAGGACCTGCAAAAAACATGAACACGATCAAACTGGGATTGAACATCGACCACGTCGCCACGCTGCGTCAGGTGCGCGGCGCGCGCTATCCGAATGTGGTACGCGCCGCGCTGCTGGCCGAATCGGCCGGCGCCGATGCGATCACGCTGCACCTGCGCGAAGACCGCCGCCACATCCAGGATCGCGATGTCGAGGTGCTGCGCGACATGCTGCAGACCCGCATGAACCTAGAGAGCGCGGTGACCGACGAGATGATCGCCTTCGCGCTGCGCATCAAGCCGCACGACCTGTGTCTGGTGCCGGAGCGTCGCGAGGAGCTCACCACCGAGGGCGGGCTGGACGTGGTGCGTTATTTCGATGCGATCAAGTCAGCCTGTGCGCGTTGCGCCGACGCCGGCATCCGCGTGTCGCTGTTCATCGACCCGGATGCCAAGCAGATCGACGCGGCGCGGCGCGCGGGCGCGCCGGTGGTGGAATTGCACACCGGAAAATATGCCGAGGCGGACAGCGTGCCCGAATATCTGCATGAGCTGGAGCGCATCCGCAGCGCCGCCCAGCACGCCCATGCACAGGGGCTGCAGGTGAATGCCGGGCATGGTCTGCATTACCACAACGTGCAATCCATCGCCGCGATCCCCAATCTGGTCGAGCTCAACATCGGCCATGCGATCATCGCCGAATCGCTGTTCATCGGGCTGGAAGCTGCGGTGAAGAAAATGAAAGCCTTGCTGGCGGGCCAGCAGTGATCTTTGGTATCGGCACCGACATCGTCGAATGCGCCCGAATCGAGCAGATGTTCGTGCGTTATGGCGAGCGTTTTGCGCAGCGGATACTGAGTGAGCGGGAGCTGCCCGAGCTGCATGGTCACGCGCAACCCGAGCGCCTGCTGGCCAAGCGCTTCGCCGCCAAGGAGGCACTGGCCAAGGCGGTCGGCAGCGGCCTGCGCCATCCGGTTAGCCTGCGCCGCATCTCGGTCACACACGACCGGTTAGGCAAACCGGTGCTGCAATTCGACGAACTGCTGCGCAACCATCTGGCGCAGCTCGGTATCAACGGGCATCACCTGTCCATCAGCGACGAACGCAACATGATCGTCGCGTTCGTGGTACTGGAGAGCAACTAGTCAATTACGGTCAGACTCGAATTAATCCCGTCACCGAAAGAACCACTATGTAAATCAACCTGAAAAACAGGTTGTTCGCGAAAGGCGCGAAAAATTACGAAAGTATCCGGATAGGGCATTTATGGCAGTATCCCCTGGAGGGCTTGCTGCGGGATTTCCGGGTTATTTCGTGTTTTTCGTGGATCAGAAAAGATTTTTTAGAATGAGTCGGAGGTAGAGATGGGTTTGGGGCCGGTGATGCTGGACGTGCTGGGTACGCAACTGACTGCGGAGGACGAGGTACGCTTGCGCCATCCTCTGGTGGGCGGGGTGATTCTGTTCAAGCGCAATTATGAATCGCCCGGCCAGTTGCGCGAGCTGACCGCGTCTATCCATGCGCTGCGCAGCCCACCGTTGCTGATCGCGGTGGATCACGAGGGTGGCCGGGTGCAGCGTTTCCGCGAGGGATTCACGAAGATCCCTGCGATGCGCGAGCTGGGCAGGATCTGGGACAAGCATCCGCAGCGCGCCCGCCATCTGGCCCAGCAGGCCGGTTATGTGCTGGCTGCGGAGCTGCGGGCCTGCGGCGTGGATTTCAGTTTCACGCCGGTGCTGGAGATGGACTACGGGCAGAGCAGCGTGATCGGCGCATTCCGGTGGACGAGCGTCCCTATGTGGATATCGAGCTGGCCGACCTGGTGCCGTTCCGGCAGATGGTCGGTTTCGGCCTGACGGCGGTGATGCCCGCGCACGTGATCTATCCCAGGGTGGATCCGCGCCCGGCCGGTTTCTCGCCGCTGTGGCTGAAGCGCATCCTGCGCGGTGAGCTGGGCTTCGAGGGGGTGATTTTCAGCGACGATCTTTCCATGGAAGGCGCGACCGTGGCGGGCGGCATCGTGCAGCGCGCCGAGGCGGCGCTGAATGCCGGCTGCGACATGGTGCTGGTGTGCAACCAGCCGCAGTCCGCCGACGAGCTGCTGCAAGGGTTGCACTGGGACATGCCGGCCGCGAGTCGTGCCAGGCTGGCGCAGATGCGCGGCAAGTCCGCAGCGGAGTCGCTGGCCGCGTTGCATGAACAGCCGGCCTATCTGAAGGCGCTGGGCGAGGTGGCCGAGATCGGCATGAGCAATGCCGAATTGCCGCTGGCATGAAGCAGCAAGTCGGCCGGGCGTGAGATAATTCGCATGCTTGTGCGAGTTGAAGGTGTGCAAGCGGCAACCGGGAATCTCCATTGGATCCAAGCATTTTGTAGGAGCCAGCTTGCTGGCGAAAACACGCTTCGCCAGCAAGCTGGCTCCTACATGGCAAAGCCGGCATGAGATAATCCGGGTTGAGCATCAAGCGTTCGATGCAATGTAGTGACGGCTTGTCCGGTAGATAGATTGATCGAGGTGGTATGAGTGAATTACAAGCGGCCCTGCTGAGCATCGGTTTGGGCGTGATCGTCGCGGTGTATGTGTATGGCTGGTGGCAGCAGCGCCAGTACCGGCGCAAGTTCGGCGGGATGTTCAAGGCCGGGCGCGCCGATGCGCTGTACCGGGAAGC
>JACPVZ010000090.1 GCA_016197305.1 Nitrosomonadales bacterium
GAAACCGAACTTCAGGATGCGCAGATAGCCGCCGTTGCGGGCTGCATAACGCGGGCCGAGTTCATCGAACAGCTTGGTGACCATTTCACGGTCACGCAGACGCGCAAATGCCAGACGACGGTTAGCCAGACTCGGGGTCTTGCCCAGCGTCAGGATAGGTTCTGCAACACGGCGCAGTTCCTTGGCCTTGGGCAAGGTAGTCTTGATAACTTCGTGACGCAACAGGGACACGGTCATGTTGCGGAACATCGCCAGACGGTGACTGCTGGTACGGTTGAGTTTTCTTAAACCTAAACGGTGACGCATGATTTGCCTTTCTTACTTCCTAAAATGCTCTATCCGCTTAAACCGCAGCGACAGGCCAGTTTTCCAGCTTCATACCCAGCGACAAATTGTGCTCGGCAAGAACCTGCTTGATTTCGTTCAGCGACTTGCGGCCCAGATTCGGGGTGCGCAACAGATCGTTTTCGGTGTACTGGATCAGATCGCCGATGTAATGGATGCTTTGCGCCTTCAGGCAGTTCGAAGAACGCGGTGTCAGTTCCAGATCGTCCACAGGACGCAACAGGATAGGATCGACCTTGGGCGCCTGAACCTTCTCGACGACCGGCTCGGTGCCTTCCAGAGCGGCAAACACCGAGAACTGATCCACCAGGATGCGCGCCGCATTGCGGATCGCCTGCTCGGGATCAACTGCACCGTTGGTCTCGATGTGCATCACCAGCTTGTCCAGATCGGTGCGCTGCTCGACGCGGGCGCTTTCGACCGCATAGCTGACGCGGCTGACCGGGCTAAACGACGCATCCAGCGCGATATGACCGACTGCGCGGGTTTCGTTCGGCACCTGGCGGGAAATCGCGGAAACATAGCCACGCCCCTGCTCGACCTTGATCTGCATGTCCAGCTTGCCGCCGGCAGTCAGATGCGCAATCACGTGATCCGGATTGATGATTTCCACATCCGCATGGCCGCTGATATCGGCAGCAGTCACCACGCCCTGACCTTCCTTCTTGATGGTCAACACGACTTCTTTGGTGTTATGCAGACGCAGAACCACGCCTTTCAGGTTCAGCAGGATGTCCACGACATCTTCCTGCACGCCGTCAATCGTGGCGTACTCATGCAGCACGCCCGCCATCTTCACCTCGGTCGGAGCTGCACCGGGCATCGAAGACAACAGGATGCGACGCAGCGCATTGCCCAATGTGTGGCCGTAACCACGTTCAAAAGGCTCCATCACCACCTTGGCCTGGGTGGCGGAAATCTTTTGCACATCGATAATGCGAGGTTTCAAAAATTCGTTGTTAGACATTAGCTACTCCGCGTGGATTACTTGGAATACAACTCAACCACGAGATGCTCGTTGATGGTTGCAGGCAGTTCAGCACGTTGTGGCTTGGCTTTAAAGGTACCCTTGAATTCCTTGGTGTCCATTTCGATCCACTCAGGGAATCCACGTTGCTCGGCGGCTGCAATGGCGGCCTTGATGCGCAGCTGCGCCTTGGACTTGTCCGCCACCTCAACCACGTCACCAGGACGCACTTGATAGGAAGGAATGTTCACGCGCTTGCCGTTCACCAGCAGGCCGTTGTGACGCACCACCTGGCGCGCTTCGGCACGCGATGCGCCGAAACCCATGCGATAGGAAACGTTGTCCAGGCGGGACTCGAGGATCTGCAACAGGCTTTCACCGGTAATGCCGCGCTGGCTTTCCGCTTGCTTGTAGGTCAGACGGAACTGTCTTTCCAGCACGCCATAGATACGACGCACCTTTTGCTTTTCACGCAACTGGCCACCGTACTCGGAGAGACGGGTATTCTTCTTCTGACCATGCTGGCCAGGCGCATAAGCCCTGCGCTCAACGGCACATTTGTCGGTGAAGCACTTTTCGCCCTTCAGGAACAACTTCTCGCCTTCGCGGCGGCACTGACGGCACTTTGGATCAAGATTTCTAGCCAAGACTGACTCCCAATAAATTAGATACGACGCTTTTTAGGCGGACGGCAGCCATTGTGCGGCACCGGCGTGATATCGGAAATGCTGGTGATCTTAAAACCAGCAGCGTTCAATGCACGTACCGCGGATTCACGGCCTGGACCGGGTCCCTTGATGCGTACTTCAAGATTCTTTACGCCGCATTCAGCAGCAGACTTGCTCACCGTTTCGGCAGCAACCTGGGCAGCGAAAGGCGTGCTCTTGCGAGAACCCTTGAAGCCCTGCGCACCGCTGGTAGACCAGGCCAAGGCATTACCCTGACGGTCGGTGATCGTCACAATCGTGTTGTTAAATGAGGCGTGAATGTGCGCAACACCTTCAGCAACGTTCTTTTTGACTTTCTTGCGCACTTTCGTGCTTGGCTTAGCCATAATCTAATCCTCTAATGCGTTATAGCAAACTTACTTCTTCGCGCCGGCAATCGCTTTACGCGGGCCCTTGCGGGTACGCGCATTGGTGCGCGTACGCTGACCACGGCACGGCAAACCACGGCGATGACGCAAGCCACGGTAGCAGCCCAGATCCATCAGACGCTTGATGTTCATCGTGGTCTCGCGGCGCAGATCGCCCTCCACGGTGAACTTGGCGACCTGCTCGCGCAGCTTTTCAACCTCTGCGTCGGTCAAGTCTTTCATCTTGGTGGCGGAGTTGATCCCGGCCAACGCGCAGATGTCTTGCGAACGTTTACGTCCGATACCGTAAATTGCCGTCAAAGCAATCACAGCGTGTTGATGGTTGTGGATATTGACCCCTGCAATACGTGCCATGCAGCTACCCTATCTCTGGAAAACGGAAATTATATCACCGAGCGCTAATTAAGTTCAATTAGCCTTGGCGTTGCTTGTGACGTGGCTCGCTGCAAATCACACGGACCACGCGCTTACGGATTACAACTTTGCAGTTTCTGCAAATCTTTTTAACTGACGCTTGAACTCTCATTTCATTCTCCTTACTCGCTCAACTTATTTGGCACGGAATACTATGCGCGCCCTGCTTAAATCATATGGGGTCAACTCTACGGTCACCTTGTCTCCCGGCAGGATGCGAATATAGTGCATGCGCATTTTCCCAGAGATATGACCCAATACCACATGACCATTTTCCAGCTTGATTCGGAATGTTGCGTTCGGCAGCGATTCCTCGATCTCGCCCTGCATCTGTATTACATCTTCTTTTGCCATCAGCGCGCCAGCCCACCCTTGAAATTGGCTTTTTTAAGCAAATTTTCATACTGATGCGTCATCAAGTAGGACTGCACCTGCGCCATAAAATCCATCGTCACCACCACCAGAATCAGCAGCGAAGTTCCGCCGAAGTAAAACGGCACATTCCACTTTACCACCAGGAACTCCGGCAGCAAGCAAACCAGCGTAATGTACACCGCACCCACCATCGTCAGGCGCAGCATGATCTTCTCTATATACCGCGCGGTCTGCTCACCCGGACGTATCCCAGGCAAAAACGCGCCGCTCTTCTTCAGGTTGTCCGCCGTCTCCTTGGGGCTGAACACCAGCGCCGTGTAGAAGAAGCAGAAGAACACAATCGCCGCGCCGTACGTCAACACGTAAATCGGCTGCCCGGGCGACAGCTTGTCGCTGACATCCTTCAACCATCCCATCCCGCTACCGCTACCGAACCAGCCTGCAATCGTCGCCGGAAACAGGATGATGCTCGAAGCGAAGATCGGCGGGATTACCCCGGCCATATTCAGCTTCAATGGCAGATGGGAACTCTGTCCACCATATACCTTGTTACCGACCTGGCGCTTTGCATAATTCACCAGAATCTTGCGCTGGCCGCGTTCGACGAACACCACCAACGCCGTCACCAGCATCGCGCCAAAGAACAGGAACAACACCAGCGGTATCGAGTAAGCGCCTGTTCGCGCCAATTCCAGCGTGCTGCCAATCGCGTGCGGCAAACCCGCTGCAATACCGGCAAAAATAATCAGCGATATACCGTTACCCAGACCGCGCTCGGTAATCTGCTCACCCAGCCACATCAGGAACAGCGTACCCGTGACCAGCGTAATCACCGTAGTCACCTGGAACATCAATCCAGGATTCAGCACCAGCCCCGCCTGTGACTGCAACGCAACGGAAATACCGAACGCCTGAAACAACGCCAGAACCAGGGTCGCATAACGCGTGTACTGGGTAATCTTGCGCCGCCCGGCCTCGCCATCCTTCTTCAGCTGCTCGATGTACGGAAACGCCAAGCCAGCCAACTGCATGATGATCGATGCAGAGATGTACGGCATGATCCCCAGCGCAAAAATCGTGAACCGGGACAGCGCACCGCCGGAAAACATGTTGAACATGCCCAGGATGCCGTTCTTCTGCGACTTGAACAGATCCGCCAGAACGTTCGGATCGATGCCAGGCACAGGAATATGAGCACCAATCCGATAAACCACCAGCGCACCCAGCAAAAACCACAGACGCTGGCTCAGATCGCCATACTTCCCCTTGCTTACACCTTTGGCAACAGCGTTCACGTGTTAGCCTTACTCAGCAATGCTTCCGCCGGCAGCCTCAATGGCCGCGCGCGCACCCTTGGTCACGGCCAACCCCTGCACCTTTACAGCACGCGCGATTTCCCCGCTCAGAATCACCTTGGCCATCAAAGCACCGGCAGGAATCACGCCCGCCTGCTTGAGCGCCAACAGATCGACGCTGTCAACCGGCATCTTTTGCAGGTCGGACAGGCGCACTTGCGCGGTGTCGTCACGTGTCAGCGAGATAAAGCCACGCTTGGGCAAACGACGCTGGAGCGGCATTTGGCCGCCTTCGAAACCCACCTTGTGGAATCCGCCAGCACGGGATTTTTGCCCCTTGTGACCGCGACCCGCTGTCTTGCCCAGGCCCGATCCGATACCACGGCCAACACGACGTTTCGAGTGCTTGGCGCCTTGTGCAGGTTGAATATTATTGAGTTGCATCTTTATGCCTCACACTTAACCAGGTAATACACTTTGTTGATCATGCCGCGCACGCAAGGAGTATCCTCCAGCTGCACAGTGTGGTTGATACGGCGCAAACCCAGCCCGCGCACGGTGGCGCGATGGGATTGCTTGGTACCAATCAGGCTTTTGACCTGTGTGACTTTGATTGTTTTGGCTTTCGTCATGACTTACCCCAAGATCTCGTCAACGCTCTTGCCGCGCTTGGCAGCAATTTCGGACGGTGAATTCAGCGCCTTCAAACCGTTCAAGGTAGCGCGCACCACGTTGTATGGATTGCTGGAGCCGATGCACTTGGCCAGCACGTCCTTAACACCAACCGCCTCAAACACCGCACGCATCGCACCGCCGGCAATAATCCCGGTACCTTCGGAAGCGGGCTGCATCAGGACTTTCGCCGCGCCATGCTTGCCGACTACGGTGTGGTGCAAGGTACCGTTCTTCAGGCTGACCTTGACCAGATTGCGGCGCGCCTCATCCATGGCCTTTTGCACTGCGACAGGCACTTCCTTGGACTTGCCCTTGCCCATGGCCACGCGACCATCTCCATCGCCCACCACGGTCAGGGCAGCAAAGCCCATGATACGACCGCCCTTGACCACTTTGGTGACGCGATTCACCGAGATCATTTTCTCGATCAGACCATCGTCACGCTCTGCTTGTTGCTGCATTTTTCCTTGCGGCTTAGCCATCACTCAACTCCAATTAGAACTGCAGACCATGTTCACGCGCGGCATCAGCCAACGCCTTAACACGACCATGATATCGATTACCGGAACGATCGAATGCCACCTGGGTGATGCCGGCGCTCTTCGCTTTTTCGGCGATACGCTTGCCCACCACTGCCGCAGCAGCCTTGTTGCCGCCGTTGGCCAGATCCTTACGCACATCCGCTTCCACGCTGGATGCACTTGCCAAAACCTTGGAGCCGCATGCTGAAAGCACCTGAGCATAAATGTGCAAATTGGTACGATGCACAGCCAGACGCACTGTCTTTTTCTCAGCAATACGAGCACGGGTTTTGCGTGCTCTGCGCTGACGGGATTCTTTCTTGTTCAACATATCCGCCTCAATTATTTCTTCTTGGTTTCTTTCAGGATCACCACTTCATCGCTGTAACGCACGCCCTTGCCCTTGTATGGCTCGGGTTCACGGAACGCACGAATCTCGGCCGCAACCTGCCCCACGCGCTGCTTGTCAGCGCCCTTCAACACGATCTCGGTTTGCGACGGGGTCTCAACCTTGATGCCTGCCGGCATCTTGTAGGCAACCGGGTGAGAAAAACCCAGCGTCAGGTTCAGCGTGTCACCGGCAGCCTGGGCGCGATAACCCACGCCAACCAGAGTCAGCTTGCGCTCGAAGCCTTTGCTCACACCGTGAACCATATTAGCCAGCAAGGCACGGATGGTTCCGGACATCGCATCGGCGCTGGACGAGTCATTCTGTGCTTTGCACAGCAGACTATCGCCTTCACGCACCACGCTCACTTCGCCATTCAGCGGCTGTTTCAAGGTACCCAAAGGCCCCTTCACCGACACTTCGTTGGCAGCCAGCGCAACTTCAACACCGCTTGGCACAACTACAGGATTCTTGGCAACTCTAGACATAACTACCTCACTACGCGACTACGCACAGCACTTCACCGCCAATACCATTGGCGCGCGCTTTGCGGTCGGTCATCAAACCCTTGGAAGTCGATACGATGGCGATCCCCAGGCCATTCATCACCTGAGGAATATCCTCGGATCCCTTGTAAATACGCAGACCTGGACGGCTCACGCGCTGAATCTTCTCGATCACAGGACGGCCGCTGTAGTATTTCAGGCCAATCTCAAGCGTTGCCTTGCCACCTTCGCCAGCAACGACGCTATAACCATCCACATAGCCCTCGTCCTTCAGCACACTCGCTATCGCCACCTTCAACTTGGAAGACGGCATCGCCACTGTAGTTTTTTCCGCCATCTGCGCATTGCGTATGCGCGTCAACATATCGGAAATCGGATCACTCATGCTCATATATTTTCCCCTACCAGCTGGCCTTAACGACGCCCGGAATCTCACCACGCATCGCAAACTCACGAACCTTGATACGCCCCAAACCAAACTTTCTGAAAGTACCGCGCGGACGCCCGGTCAATGCACAACGGTTACGCAAACGAACCGGGCTGGCATCGCGAGGCAGAGCCTGCAGCTTCATGCGCGCAGCAGCACGCTCCTCGTCACTCAGCTTGGTGTTTGCGATTGCTGCCAGCAACTCAGCGCGCTTGGCCGCAAATTTTTTCACGGTGTCGCGGCGCTTCTGCTCGCGGTTAATCAATGCCATCTTAGCCATTAGTATTCCCTCATTTCTTTAATGGGAGTTTAAACGCCAACAAAAGAGCCTTCGCCTCTTCGTCGGTTTTTGCGGAAGTGGTAATCGTGATATTCATGCCACGCAACGCATCAATTTTTTCATATTCGATCTCGGGGAATATGATCTGCTCCTTGACGCCCATGTTGTAGTTGCCACGGCCATCAAAAGACTTTCCCGAGATACCGCGAAAATCGCGAATACGCGGAATTGCAACGGTAATCAGGCGATCCAGGAATTCATACATACGGTCCTTGCGCAGCGTCACCTTGCAGCCAACCGGATAACCCTCGCGGATTTTGAAGCCCGCAATGGATTTCTTGGACAGGGTGACAACCGGCTTCTGGCCCGCGATCTTCTGCATGTCGCCCACGGCAAACTCCATCACCTTTTTGTCGGCCACGGCCTCGCCCACACCCATATTGAGCGTGATTTTTTCGATGCGCGGCACTTCCATGACGGACTTGTAACCGAACTGCTTCATCAGGTCCTTGGTGACCTTGTCTTTGTAAAACTCATACAAACGAGCCATGCTCTCTTACCCCTTAAGCGTCAATCACTTCGCCACTGGATTTGAACACACGCACCCTGCGTCCATCTTCCAATGCTTTAATACCGACTCGATCACCCTTCTTGGCAGCCGCGTTGTAGATCGCCACATTCGAAACATGAATCGGCGACTCCTTCTCCACGATACCACCGCTCAACCCCTTGACAGGATTAGGCTTCTGATGCTTCTTAACCTTGTTCACACCCGCCACCAGCAGATGCTCACCCAGCACTTGCAGCACGTTGCCGCGAGCACCCTTGTCCTTGCCTGCGATAACGATTACGTCATCGTTCTTTTTGATCTTGCGCATGATTTTCCTCGACTCGATCCGTTATCGCCTAGAGCACTTCAGGTGCCAACGAAACAATCTTCATAAACTTCTCGGTACGCAGCTCGCGTGTCACCGGCCCAAAGATACGCGTGCCGATCGGCTCCAGCTTTGCATTCAGCAGCACTGCAGCGTTGCCGTCAAACTTGACCAGCGAACCATCGGTACGGCGCACACCTTTGGCGGTACGCACCACAACGGCGTTATAAACCTCGCCTTTTTTCACACGACCACGCGGAGCCGCATCCCGTATGCTGACCTTGATGACATCACCAACGGAAGCATAACGGCGCTTAGAACCACCCAACACCTTGATGCACATTACAGAACGCGCACCGGTATTGTCAGCCACATCCAAAACAGACTGCATTTGTATCATTTATTTAATCTCCAACTTATTCCGCTACGGCGGCCAGTTTTGGAACCCGTTCGGGTTAGGTCGCCGCAAGCGGCGATGCAACGAAGCCGCGCATTATATGCAAATTCAGAAAAGATGCAAGCTAAATTAAGCAGCAATACCCTTTTCCAGCAATTTAGCGACGCGCCAGCTCTTGGTTTTTGCCATCGGGCGGCACTCTTCGATCATAACCGTGTCGCCAGTATGAAACTCATTGGCCTCGTCATGCGCGTGATACTTCTTGGACACACGGATAATCTTGCCCAGCAGCGGATGTTTGACCTTGCGCTCGACCAACACAGTCACTGTCTTGTCCATCTTGTCACTCACGACGGTACCGGTCAGGGTACGTTTCAATTTGGAATCGCTCATTACTGGGCACCCTTCTCTTTCAATACGGTTTTAACGCGAGCGATGTCACGACGCACCTTGCGCAGCTCGCTGGTGTTGGTCAGTTGCTGCGTAGCGATCTGCATGCGCAAGCCAAATTGCGCCTTGGTCAATGACAGCAATTCCTGCTGCAAATCCGCAGCAGATTTTGTTTTCAGTTCACTAGCCTTCATGTTATGCACCTACCTGTCTAACCACAAATGTCGTTGCAATCGGCAATTTTGCGGAAGCCAAGCGGAACGCTTCGCGGGCAATGACTTCATCAACGCCGTCCATTTCGTACAGCATCTTGCCAGGCTGGATCTCGGCCACATAGTATTCCGGGCTCCCCTTACCATTACCCATACGAACTTCCGCTGGCTTTTTGGAGATGGGTTTGTCCGGGAAAACACGAATCCAGATACGGCCGCCACGCTTGATGTGACGCGTCATCGCACGTCGCGCAGCCTCGATCTGGCGCGCGGTCAAACGCCCGCGTGCAACAGCCTTCAGACCGAACTCACCGAAACTTACTTTGTTACCACGGGTAGCGATGCCGGTGTTACGGCCTTTCTGCTCCTTGCGGTATTTCCTTCTAGCTGGCTGTAGCATGCTTAGCTCCCGACTTTCTTACTTTCTTTTCCGGTTCAGCGGCAACAGGCGCTGCAACTTCCTGGCCCGTAACTTCACCCTTGAACACCCAAACTTTCACGCCGATAATGCCGTAAGTCGTCTTGGCCTCGGAAGTGCCATAGTCAATATCCGCACGCAATGTGTGCAATGGCACACGGCCTTCACGATACCATTCGGTACGCGCAATCTCGATCCCGTTCAAACGCCCGGAACTCATGATCTTGATACCCTGCGCACCCAGACGCATCGCGTTCTGCATCGCGCGCTTCATCGCACGACGGAACATGATGCGCTTTTCCAGTTGCGCAGTGATGCTATCCGCGATCAATTGCGCGTCAACTTCCGGCTTACGCACTTCCTCGATGGCCAGATCAACCGACTGCAAACCCATGCGATTGCGCAATTCGGTACGCAGCGCCTCGATATCTTCGCCCTTTTTGCCAATCACCATGCCAGGACGCGCAGTGTAGATGGTCACTTTCGCATTCTTGGCCGGACGCTCGATGATCACCTTGGAAACACCGGCCGCTGCCAGCTTCTTCTTCAGGAATCACCTTGGAAACACCGGCCGCTGCCAGCTTCTTCTTCAGGAAGGCGCGCACCTCGATGTCTTTGAGCAACAAGTCAGCAAAATTTTCACTGCTGGCGAACCACTTTGAATCCCAGTTCTTGCGAACACTTAACCGGAAACCGGTTGGATGAATTTTCTGTCCCATAATCTAACCTTAGCTCCCTACGCTGACTGTGATGTGACAGGTCTGCTTTTCAAGACGATTGCCCTGCCCCTTGGCCTTGGCGATAAAGCCCCTGCCGGAGGCCGCCTTGTCAACGTAAATCACCTTGACCTTCAGCTCATCGATATCAGCGCCGTCATTATGCTCAGCATTCGCGATAGCCGACTCGAGCGCCTTTTTGATGATCGCCGCGCCCTTTTTCGGGCTGAACGTCAGGATGTTCAGCGCCTGAGCAACCGGCAAGCCACGGATCTGGTCGGCGACCAATCGGCCCTTTTGCGCGGACAAATGAATCTTTTTAGCAACTGCAGTAGTCATTGTCATATTGCCCCCTTATTTCTTGACTGCGGCTTTTTTATCAGCCGCATGCCCTTTGAAAGTGCGCGTCAGGGAAAACTCACCCAACTTATGACCGACCATGTTTTCGGAAACAAACACCGGAACGTGTACTTTGCCATTGTGCACCGCAATTGTAAGACCGACGAACTCAGGCAACACCGTAGAACGGCGTGACCAGGTTTTGACCGGACGCTTGTCGTTAGTCGCACGCACCGTCTCAATCTTCTTGAGCAGGTGAGCGTCAACGAATGGACCCTTTTTAATGGAACGTGCCATATATATCTACCCCTTAAACCTGAAAGCGACGACGCACGATCATACCGCTGGTGCGCTTGTTGCGACGTGTACGGAAGCCCTTGGCAGGCACACCCCACGGGCTGACCGGATGACGGCCTGCCGCGGTCTTACCCTCACCGCCACCATGCGGGTGATCAACCGGGTTCATCACCACACCGCGAACCGTAGGACGCACACCGCGCCAACGCATCGCACCGGCCTTGCCGATCGAGCGCAGACTGTGTTCCGAGTTACCCACCTCACCCAGAGTCGCCTTGCAATCGATATGCACCTTGCGAATCTCGCCGGAACGCAGACGCAATTGCGCGTAACTGCCTTCGCGAGCCAGCAATTGCACGGAAGTGCCCGCCGAGCGTGCCAACTGCGCACCCTTGCCCGGCAACATTTCGATGCAATGTATCGTCGAACCGACCGGCACATTGCGCAACGGCAACGCATTACCCGGCTTGATCGGCGCTTCCGAACCGCTCACCAGCACCGTACCAGGCGTCACACCCTTGGGTGCAATGATGTAGCGGCGCTCACCATCGGCGTAGCACAACAGCGCCAGATTCGCGCTGCGGTTCGGATCATATTCCAGACGCTCAACAGTCGCCGGGATACCATCCTTGTTGCGCTTGAAGTCCACCAGGCGATAGTGCTGCTTGTGCCCGCCGCCCATGTGGCGAGTGGTGATATGGCCGTTGTTGTTACGACCGGCCGTTTTGCTTTTCTTCTCCAGCAAGGACGCAACCGGCTTACCCTTGTGCAGATCAGGATTAACCAGGCGCACTACCGCGCGCTGCCCTGGAGTTGTTGGTTTCAGTTTAATCAGTGCCATGATGGTTATCCTTGCTCGCTTGCAGCAAAATTGATCTCCTGACCGGCAGCCAGGCACACATAGGCCTTCTTCCAGTCGTTGCGACGGCCGACATAACGCCCCATGCGCTTGACCTTGCCCTTGACGTTTGCCACCTGCACACTATTGACGCTCACCTTGAACATCATTTCCACGGCCGCCTTGATTTCAGGCTTGGTAGCATCGGTTGCGACGCGGAAGATCACCTGCTCGCTCTTTTCGGCAACATAAGTCGCTTTTTCCGAAATTTGCGGAGCAAGCAACACCTTCATCAAACGCTCTTGGCTGAATTGTTGAGCACTCATGCGAACATCTCCTCGATTTTAGCGACCGCATTGCGCGTCACAACCACATTCGGGTAACGCACCAGACTCACCGGATCAGCCTGATAGGCCTCGAGCACCAGCACGTTAGGCAGGTTGCGCGAAGACAGATACAGATTCTCGTCAATGCTGTCGGTAATGATCAGGACACGGCTTGCATCCAGCCCCAACCCCTTGATCTTCTGCACAAACTGCTTGGTCTTGGGCGAATCAACCGTCAGACTGTCCACAACCACCAGGCGATTCTCGCTGACCAGCTTCGACAGGATGGACGCGATACCTGCGCGATACATCTTGCGATTTACTTTTTGCGTGTAATTCTCTTCACCTGTATTCGGGAAAATCTTACCGCCCCCACGCCACAACGGACTGGAAGCCATACCGGCACGCGCACGACCCGTGCCCTTTTGTGCAAACGGCTTGCGCGTACTCTTGGCGATCTCGCTACGACCCTTTTGCTTGCTGCTGGCAGCACGGGCATTTGCCTGATAGGCAACAACCAGCTGATGCACCAGATCCTCGTTATACTCGCGACCGAACAATTCGTCCGAAGCACTCAGATTCGCGGACGCCTGCCCCTTATCATTAATAACTTTAAGTTCCATTACGCACCTGCCTTCACTGCGGGACGCACGATGACGCTACCGTTAGTCGCACCAGGAACAGCGCCCTTGACCAACAACAACTGGCGCGCAACATCGACACGCACGATTTGTAGATTCTGAACAGTCTTCTGCACATCACCAAGGTGACCCGTCATGCGCTTACCCGGAAACACGCGACCAGGATCTTGCGCCATACCGATGGAACCCGGCACATTGTGCGACTTGGAGTTACCGTGGGTTGCACGACCAGATTTGAAGTTGTAACGCTTGATGGTACCAGCGTAACCCTTACCCTTGGAGACACCCGTCACATCGACGAGCTGCCCCACCTGAAAAATCTCGACGCTGACCGAAGCCCCCGCCTGCAGGCCAGACAACTGCTCAGGGGATACGGTGAATTCCTTCAGATTACTGCCCGCCTGCACTCCCGCCTTCGCGTAGTGACCAGCCGCAGCCTTGTTGACACGCCCAGGGCGACGCACACCGTGCGCAACCTGCACAGCGGTATAACCATCAACCTCAACGGATTTAACCTGAGTGACACGATTATTGGACACTTCCAGCACAGTTACCGGCAACGATGAACCGTCCTCGGTAAATACGCGGGTCATGCCAATCTTGCGACCGACAAGTCCTAAACTCATTATATTTTCCTCTTGTTAAGGGGCTAACTACAATTGGTTAGCCGATTTTTTACTGCCAAATACTGCCAGATACTACGGTACAAAATTATTGCAACTTGATTTCCACATCCACGCCCGCAGGCAAATCCAGCTTCATCAATGCATCGACAGTCTTGTCGGTAGGATCGACGATGTCCATCAGGCGCAAATGCGTGCGGATCTCAAACTGATCGCGGGATGTCTTGTTAACGTGCGGAGAACGCAGCACATCGAAACGCTCGATCTTGGTTGGCAACGGCACCGGGCCATTCACCACTGCACCGGTACGCTTGGCAGTCTCTACGATCTGCGCGGCAGACTGGTCGATCAAGCGATAGTCAAACGCCTTGAGGCGAATGCGAATTTTTTGACTTTGCATAATTCTCTCTTGCTTTTACGCGGCAATGCCGCTAATTAAAGAACGAAATCGCGCGGCTCGGGCCGAAACCCGGTCCACGCGAGGGCGCGCATTGTAGCCTTACTCAATAATCTTTGCAACCACACCGGCGCCGACGGTACGACCGCCTTCGCGGATAGCGAAGCGCAGACCTTCTTCCATCGCGATCGGGTTGATCAGGTTCACCGTGATACTGACGTTGTCGCCCGGCATCACCATTTCGGTGCCCGCTGGCAGCTCAACCGCACCGGTTACGTCGGTGGTACGGAAGTAGAACTGCGGACGATAGCCCTGGAAGAACGGTGTATGACGACCACCCTCGTCCTTGCCCAACACATAGATCTCGGCAGTGAACTTGGTGTGCGGCTTGATCGAACCCGGCTTGCACAGCACTTGGCCGCGCTCGACTTCTTCACGCTTGGTGCCGCGCAGCAGCACGCCGACGTTGTCGCCAGCCTGACCCTGGTCCAGCAGCTTGCGGAACATTTCCACGCCGGTGCAGGTGGTCTTCTGGGTGGGCTTGATGCCCACGATTTCCAGCTCTTCACCAACCTTGACGATGCCGCGCTCGATACGGCCAGTCACCACAGTACCGCGACCGGAGATGGAGAATACGTCTTCCACCGGCATGATGAAGGCGCCGTCGATGGCACGCTCAGGGGTAGGGATGTAGCTGTCCAGCGCATCCGCCAGACGCAGGATGGCAGGCTCGCCGATCTCGCTCTGGTCGCCCTGCACCGCCTTGACTGCGGAGCCCTTGACGATGGGGATGTCGTCGCCAGGGAAGTCGTACTTGGAGAGCAGTTCGCGAACTTCCATTTCAACCAGCTCGAGCAGCTCTTCGTCGTCGACCATGTCGCACTTGTTCAGAAACACGACAATGTAGGGAACGCCAACCTGACGCGCCAACAGGATGTGCTCGCGGGTCTGGGGCATCGGGCCGTCGGCCGCGGACACCACCAGGATCGCGCCGTCCATTTGCGCAGCGCCGGTGATCATGTTCTTGACGTAGTCGGCGTGACCGGGGCAGTCAACGTGCGCATAGTGGCGCGTGGCTGTCTCGTATTCCACGTGTGCCGTGTTGATGGTAATGCCGCGCGCCTTTTCTTCCGGCGCCGCGTCGATCTGGTCGTACGCCTTGGCTTCACCACCAAATTTCTTCGACAATACCATCGTGATCGCCGCCGTCAGCGTCGTCTTGCCGTGGTCCACGTGACCAATCGTGCCTACGTTTACGTGCGGTTTCGTGCGCTCAAATTTACTCTTTGCCATGATTTTCGCCCTTTAATCTAAAAATTATTTCTTTGTCATAATTGCTTCAGCAACATTCTTCGGCGCCTCGGAATAATGCTTGAATTCCATCGTATAGGTCGCGCGACCCTGGGTTGCGGAACGCAACGCAGTGGAATAACCAAACATCTCGGACAACGGCACTTCAGCCTTAATCGCCTTGCCGCCGCCCATCATGTCATCCATACCCTGCACCATGCCACGACGCGAAGACAGATCACCCATCACCGTACCGGCATAATCCTCGGGCGTCTCCACCTCGACCGACATCATCGGCTCCAGCAGCACGGGGCTGGCCTTGCGCATACCATCCTTGAACGCCATCGAAGCCGCCATCTTGAACGCGTTTTCGTTGGAGTCCACATCGTGGTAAGAACCGTCGAACAGGGTGCACTTCACATCCACAACCGGGAATCCCGCCAACACGCCATTAGGCAATGTCTCGCGCAGACCCTTTTCCACCGCAGGAATGAATTCGCGAGGCACCGTACCGCCCTTGATCGCATCGACGAACTCGAAACCCTTGCCCGGCTCACTTGGCTCCATCTTGATCCATACGTGACCATACTGACCACGACCACCGGTCTGCTTGGCGTACTTACCCTCGATTTCAACCGATTTCTTGATCGCCTCACGGTAGGCCACCTGAGGCGCACCCACGTTAGCCTCGACGCCAAATTCGCGCTTCATGCGATCGACCAGAATTTCGAGGTGCAACTCACCCATACCCGACATGATAGTCTGCCCAGACTCCTCGTCGGTGCGCACACGGAACGACGGATCTTCCGCCGCCAGGCGACCCAGCGCGATCCCCATCTTCTCCTGGTCCGCCTTGGTCTTGGGCTCGACGGCGACGTGAATCACCGGCTCCGGGAACACCATGCGCTCGAGGATGATAGGCTTATTCGGATCACACAGCGACTCACCGGTGGTCACTTCCTTCAGGCCGATACAGGCCGCGATGTCACCCGCCAGAATTTCGTCAATCTCTTCACGATTGTTCGCGTGCATCTGCACGATACGACCGATACGCTCTTTCTTGCCCTTGACCGAGTTGTAGACCGTATCCCCCTTCTTCAGCACGCCCGAATAAACGCGCACGAAAGTCAACTGCCCCACAAACGGGTCGGTCATCAGCTTGAATGCCAGCGCAGCAAAGCTCTCGCTATCGTCCGCCTTACGCGAGCAAGGCTCGCCAGCCTCGGTCTCGCCCTTCACATCAGGGATATCAACCGGAGACGGCATAAACTGAATCACCGCATCCAGCATGCGCTGCACACCCTTGTTCTTGAATGCGGAGCCGCACATCATCGGCTGGATCTCACAGGCAATGGTACGGGCACGCAGACCGGAAACAATTTCCTCTTCGGTCAACTCGCCGTTCTCAAGATAATTGTTCATCAGCTCTTCAGAAGCCTCGGCAGCCGATTCCACCATCTTTGCACGCCACTCCGCAGCACTCGCCGCCAAGTCGGCAGGGATATCGCGGTAGTCGAACTTCATCCCCTGGGATGCCTCATCCCAGTAAATCGCCTTCATCTTGATCAGGTCAACCACACCCTCGAACTTCTCCTCGGCACCGATAGGAATGACGATAGGCACAGGGGTCGCACGCAAACGGGTACCCATTTGCTCAACCACCTTGAAGAAGTTAGCGCCCTGACGATCCATCTTGTTGACGAAAGCCAGACGCGGCACCTTGTACTTATTCGCCTGGCGCCAAACAGTCTCGGACTGAGGCTGCACACCGCCCACCGCGCAATACACCATGCACGCACCATCCAGCACGCGCATCGAGCGCTCCACCTCAATCGTGAAGTCCACGTGCCCCGGTGTATCGATGATATTGAAGCGATGCTCCTGGAACTGATTCTCCATCCCCTTCCAGAAGCAAGTGGTCGCAGCGGAAGTGATCGTGATGCCACGCTCCTGCTCCTGCTCCATCCAGTCCATGGTGGCCGCGCCATCATGCACCTCACCAATCTTGTGGCTCACGCCGGTATAGAACAGGATACGCTCGGTCGTCGTAGTCTTGCCCGCATCGATGTGCGCGCTGATACCGATATTGCGATAACGGTTAATGGGTGTTTTACGTGCCACGGTAGATACCTAACTTGATCTGATTTAGAAACGGAAATGCGAGAACGCCTTGTTCGCCTCAGCCATACGGTGAACTTCCTCACGCTTCTTCACCGCGCCACCACGCCCTTCGGAGGCATCAATCAATTCACCCGCCAGGCGCATGCCCATGGACTTTTCGCCACGCTTGCGCGCCGCCTCGCGCAGCCAGCGCATCGCCAACGCCATACGGCGCGAAGGACGCACCTCAACCGGAACCTGATAGTTCGCACCACCCACACGGCGACTCTTGACCTCCACCTGCGGCTTGGCATTGTTCAACGCCAGATTGAACACCTCGATCGCATCCTTGCTGGTCTTCTTGCCGATCTGCTCCAGCGCACCGTACAAAATGCGCTCGGCAACCGACTTCTTGCCCGCCGTCATCAAAACGTTTACAAACTTGGACAGATCCTGGTTACCAAATTTTGGATCTGGCAGGATTTCACGCTTGGGGACTTCTCTACGTCTTGGCATATCAACCTCGAATTAATTACTAAAAATTACGCCTTCTTGGCGCGCTTCGCACCGTACTTGGAGCGAGCCTGTTTACGATCCTTCACACCCGCGGTATCCAGACTACCGCGCACCATGTGGTAACGCACACCGGGCAAGTCCTTGACACGACCACCACGCAGCAACACCACCGAGTGCTCCTGCAGGTTATGGCCCTCGCCACCGATATAGCTAATCACCTCAAAACCGTTGGTCAAACGCACCTTGGCCACTTTACGCAACGCGGAATTCGGCTTCTTCGGGGTCGTGGTGTACACGCGCGTGCACACACCACGACGCTGGGGAGCGCCCTTCAACGCCGGGGTCTTGCCCTTCGTGGGCTTCGACTGGCGTCCTTTGCGGACGAGCTGCTGGATGGTGGGCACGACGTGACCTTCCTGAAAACGATGCCTCGAGGCCTGAGCTTCGAGCGAACTGCGGGATGGGCGTGGGCACCGGACGACGGGATCGAGACGCGACAGCGCCGACAGAGCCGAGGGGCA
>JACPVZ010000136.1 GCA_016197305.1 Nitrosomonadales bacterium
AGCTCAACACCTTGACCAGTAAGACCGTGCTTAGCGAACGACACAAATACTCCTTGAGTTAAAGGAGAACAATGTACCGGAGTCGAATTGTTTTGCCTATCCTCACTCGCATGGAGGGCATGCTTGCTTCCCACCCGATTTTAAGATTTGTGAATTTTGCTTTTCATCCCCTGTGCGCCGCCTCGATCAGCCGCGAACGAGCGGTGGGGTTGGGCGAGCACTGTTTGAGCACGTGGCCGCGTAGCAGATCGTGCGAGTTGCGCAGCCCCGCTCGTTTGTGACTGATCGAGGGCACCCCGCAGGGGCGGGAAACCGGGGTCGCCTTTTCTTTGGCTACTTTATTTTGGCGAAGCAAAAGAAAGTAGCTTGCTGCCGGGCACCCCCCGGCGGTTTTAACTTTCAGCGGTGACGCGTCACCCCCTACTACCCACTATCCCTCAATCCGGCAACTCAACCGAAATCGCCTCGCTGGTTTTGATTTTCAGTTGCTCGCACCAGCCCTTCCATGTTGCGATGATGCGCTCCGCCAGCAAAGCCATCTCTTCCCTGTCAACTCCCAACTTTCCGGCTTTGGCATACAGATTGGGCAGCATGACACTGCGTTCATCGTCTTCAGCCACGCAAATGTCCGCCAGCGTAAGAGCCACATGCAGGGACAGAATCAGACCGTTATTCCGATCCTGGAATTCCGCTTCGTCGGGCGCCTCGCAATGATAAACCGCCGCCACCAGCTTTAACGGCAAGCCCCATTCCAGCATCAGCGTGGCGCTCAGTTCCCGGTGGTCGTTGCTGAACGATTCGCGCTCCAGCGCAATCCGCCTGTATGACCGGTGCTCGGACATGTCAATGATTTCGCCGTAGCGTTCCGGAAAAACCGATGCCAGCGCCAGCTCACCGATGCCGCTCAGCAATCCCGCGGTGAAATTTTCATCCGGATTGGTCCTGACATATCCGGCCAGCGAGTGTGCCGCGATGGCAGTCGCCAACGAGCGCGCCCAGAATTTATCGTAATCAAACTGCGTGCAGCGGCCGATCCGATTCTTGTTCAGCAGGGAAAATGCAGCAACGATCATCCCGATCTGGCGGGTGCCGAGCGTGGTGACCGCCTTGGCCAGCGAAACGATGGGGCTGACATTACCAAAGGGCGCCGCATTGGAAAATTTCAGTATCTCTCCCGCAATCACCGGGTCTGATTCAATCAAACGAACCAGCTCCTCGTTCTTGTAATCGTCCCGCTGCAGCAGCTTGACGATCGCCAGCGCCAACCCGTCGAGCGAGGGTAACTGGCCGGTTTCTTTTAGTTTTGCATAGCTTGCCGGGTCAACCAGTTTCATTATTTTTTACTCTCCCTGTAACTCAAACAGCCAACTTATTTACCGCCCCGCCACCGTCATACCCTCGACCAATATCGACCCGCACTGCCGCGAGCCCTGTACCAGCACATCGTTGCCGATCGCGACGATGTTGCGGAACATGTCCTTGAGATTGCCGGCGATGGTGATCTCCTGCACCGGGAACTGAATCTCGCCGTTCTCCACCCACAATCCGGCCGCGCCGCGCGAATAATCGCCGGTCACCGGGTTAATGCCATGCCCCAGCAGCTCGGTGACCAGCAGGCCGCGTTCCATCTTCTTCAGCAGCGCATCGAAAGACAGTTCGCCAGACGGCCCGCCCGACGACTGCAGGATCAGGTTGTGGTTGCCGCCGGCATTGCCGGTGGTGCGCAGCCCGAGTTTGCGCGCCGAATAACTGCCGAGGAAGTAGCCGCGCAGCACGCCGTGCTCGACGACGGTGCGGCGCTGGACGCGCACACCTTCGTCGTCGAACGGGCTGGAGGCCAACCCCTTGGGGATATCCGGCACGTCGCTGATGTTGAGGTGCGGCGCAAACACCGGCTTGTCCATCTGGTCGAGCAGGAACGAGGATTTGCGGTACAGGCTGCTGCCGCTGACCGCGCCGACGAAATGCCCGAGCAGGCTGGCTGCAATCGGCGCCTCGAACAGCACCGGCACCTGCATCGTGTCGAGCTGGCGCGCCTTGAGGCGGCGCAGCGCGCGTTCGGCGGCGATGCGCCCGAGCTGGCCGACGGCCACGATGTCGCGCGCATCGCGCGCCACGCTGTACCAGTAGTCGCGTTCCATCGCGTCGTCCTTGCCGGCGATCACCGCGCAGCTGACGCTGTGGCGCGAGGTTGGGTAGCCACCGATGAAGCCCAGGCTGTTCGCGGTGATGAACTGCATCTCGTGCACGTTGACCGTCGCGCCTTCCGAGTTACTGATGCGCCTGTCGGTATCCAGCGCGGCCTGCTCGCATTCCCGAGCCAGCTCTATCGCCTGTTCGACCGACAGGTCCCAGGGGTGATACAGGTCCAGGTCGGGGCACTCGTGCGCCAGCATGTCCTCATCGGGCAAACCGGAGCAATCGTCCTTGGCAGTATGGCGCGCGATCGACAGCGCGGCATCGACCGTATCGCGTACCGCCTGCGGCGAGAAGTCAGAGGTGCTGGCATTGCCGCGCTGCTGGCCGACATAGGCGGTGATGCCCAGGCCCTTGTCGCGGTTGTATTCGATAGTCTCTACGCCGCCCTGGCGCACGGTGACACCCTGACCGATACCCTCGGATATCTCCAGCGATGCGGCCGTCGCGCCGCGCTGCCTGGCATAGGCCAGCATGTCCTGCGCGATGTTGCGCAGGGTGTCGGTGGAATACGCGAAGCGCTTCCTGCCGGACTGGACGGAACGGGACGCATGATGGCGCGGGGTGGCGGACACGGTTTTACTCATATCGAAAGCGGGCTGGTCAGGAAAGGCGGTATCATAGCAGCATCCCGGATTCGATTTACCCCCCATTTCCCGTTATGAGCAAGCACAAACACGACCATCCCGACGACCACGAAGAACCCGCCCCGCTGATGATCCAGCTCGGCGATGACGACGAGGACGAAGAGCACGACGACGGCGAAGTCGAGGTGATCCGTCCGCATGCACCCAGGCACGCGGGCAGCCGCGGACGCGGCCTGCGCAGCCTGGAACCCGCCCCGCAAGAAGAGGAGGAGCTGCCTCCCAGCAAGACCAAGATCAAGAAGCAGATGCACGACCTGCAGGACCTGGGCGCGGAGCTGGTCGGCCTGGGCAAGGACCAGCTGGCGCAACTCGACATCCCCGAAAGCCTGCGCGACGCGATACGCGAGATGCACCGCATCAACAAGTTCGGCGCGCAACGCCGCCAGATGCAGTACATCGGCAAACTGATGCGCGAAGTGGACACCGCCCCTATCGTCGCCAAGCTGGACATGTGGAAGGGCCGCTCGGCGCAGCATGTCGCCTATACCCACCAGCTGGAGCGCTGGCGCGACCGCCTGCTGGAAAGCGACCATGCGCTGACCGAATTGCTGGCGGCGCACCCGCAAGCCGATGTGCAGCGCCTGCGCACGCTGATACGCAATGCACAAAAGGAAAAGGAGGCGAACAAGCCTCCTAAGAATTTCCGCGAAATCTACCAGGTGCTCAGAGAGATCGTTCCCGAACCGGGTGCCCAGGAATCGTAACGACCGGAGGCTGGCGGCCTTGCCCGCACCAGAAGGCTGCGCCACACCGTGGCAAGACCGCCCCACCCAAGAATCTCCGCGAAATCTACCAAGTGCTCAGAGAGATCGTGCCCGAACCGGGTGCCCAGAAAACATAACAGGCTGGCGAGCTAGGCCGGCCTGAGCATGTGCGGGTGCTTGTCGGCGACCATGCGATCCACCGCCTGCATCACTTCCAGGCTGGAGTCTTCGGTGGCCTGCAGGCCGGCAAAAATCCTGTCCTGCAGCTCGGGGTTGCGTTCCCAGCCCTGACCGACCTGCTGGACCACCTGACGCACGTTGTCATGCACCTTGCGATGCGGTTCGAACAGGCTGCGGTATGCGCCCGTATCGCCAAACATCTCCTTGCCCTCGCCCGCGTACCATTTGCCCAAGCGGCAATTCTGGTGATCCACGCAGACGGCGCGTTTGCTGTCTTCATTCTCTGCATCGCCGATCAATACATAGGCACGCTGTTTGTAGATGACGTGATCGACCTTCACCAGCGACGCGAAGCTCAGGTCCTGCGCATAACGCGCGCCTGAAAGCGTGGTCACGGCAGACTCGTAGAAATGTCCGAATTTCTTCTCGAGCTTGCCTATCACACCCTGCGAGGAATTGGCGATCTCGTGCATCTCCTCGGAGTCCTCGAGCATCCGCGCCGCCTCGCCCTGCAGCATCTGCATCACCTTGCCGATAGACTCCGAGGCGTTCTTGGTGTTCTCCGCCAGCTTGCGCACCTCGTCCGCGACGACCGCGAAACCACGGCCTGCTTCACCGGCGCGTGACGCCTCGATCGCCGCAATCAGCGCCAGCAGATTGGTCTGGGTGCTGGTTCGAGGTCAGGTTCTTCAGCAGGTTATCGGTATTCAGCGCCTGCACACGGGTCAGCATGTGCGTGCGCATCGCCCCCATCTTCTGCTCGGTCATGCCCTCCAGCAGGACATTCTGGTTCTCCAGGCCTTTGTGGAAGCCGCCGTGCATGCCTCCGGGCAACGTCTGGCGATAGAATTTTCCGTCCAAATTGGCGCGGAAACTGGTCTCCTGCTCGCGGAAGAAGGTGTTCAGCTGGTCCAGCATGTCGTTCACGTTCCAGCACAGCGCGCTGATCTCGTCCTCTTGCCCGTGGATGCCGACCACGCGGCTGTTGAAACGCCCGTGCGCGACATCGACGATCACGCTGTTCAGCTTGGACAGCGGCGCCAGCCAGCGGCGCACCTGGAGTTGTCCCCATGCCGAAAGCGCAATGCCCAACGCCAGGAACACCAGCATCACCGGCTCGAAACCGTGCATCAGGAAACTGGCGCCGATCTCGCCCAGCAGCAACGCGGAAAACATCCACAGCAGGAATACAACCCTAGATTGCAAGGACGAGTTCGTCATAGCTGAGCCCCTTTTCATTCAATACATCGACAAGCAGTTTGGTGGAGGCCGCGATCGCGTTGGCCGGCCCGGCCTTTTTCTCTTCCTCCAGCATCGCGGCGTACAGGCTGCTGACCACCTGGATTCCACTCTGCCTGGGTTTGCGCCGCACCGACAGATAGCCGGTGACATTTCCGCTGGGGTCGTAGATCGGAGTGACGTTGGCGAACACCCAATAGAAACCGCCGTCCTTGGACATGTTCTTCACATAGGCGAAGCATTCCTCGCGTGCCTGGATCTTGTCCCACAACAGCTTGAACACCGCTCGCGGCATATCGGGATGACGAATGATGTTGTGCTGCGTGCCCAGAAGCTCATCTTCACTGTAACCAGAGAATTCGATGAAAATCCGGTTGCCATATGTAATACGGCCTTTCAGGTCTGTCATCGAGACGATGAAATCGTCCTCGCGCATCATCCTCTCGACATCGGTCGGCGTAATTGCTCTTTTCATTGCCCCTCCACTATTCCACGTGCACTGCCGGCACGATTGTATATTCTACAGCTACCATTATCGGCACGATTTCATGATAATTTAGGGCAACATCCTAACCCATCCACTGCATCGCCAGACGCCAGGAATAAATACCGAAAATGACCGCTATTCTGCCCCACATCTCACTTGACTCGGGGAGCAATCCCGCCCACGCGATCATCTGGCTGCATGGCTTGGGAGCCGACGGGCACGACTTCGTGCCCATGGTCGACGAACTGCAACTGCCTGTCGCGATGCGTTACATTTTCCCGCATGCGCCGCAGCGCCCGGTCACGATCAATGGCGGATTCGTGATGCGCGCCTGGTACGACATCGCCGCACCCGGCATCGCCACCCGGCAGGACGCCGACGGAATACGTGCATCCCAAGCCGCGATCGAGGCGCTGATCGCCCAGGAGGTCGCGCGCGGCATCGCACCGCAACACATCTTTCTGGCCGGGTTTTCCCAGGGCGGCGCGATCGCGCTGCACACCGCATTACGCCAGACGCAGCCGCTGGCGGGCGTGCTGGCGCTCTCCACCTATTTGCCGCTGGCCGAAACCGTCGCCGAGGAGGCCGCAGCAAGCAGACTGCCGATTTTCATGGCACATGGCCGCAACGACACCGTCGTGCCTCCCCAGCTGGGCCTGGCGTCCAGAGATGCATTGCTGAAATTGGGTCACGCGGTATCGTGGCACGAATATCCGATGCCGCACTCGGTGTGCGACCAGGAACTGCGCGACATCGAAGGCTGGTTAGGCAGACAACTAACAGCCTGAGAAACGGTGCTCGGAGCAATGGAGCGAGGGGCGGTTCACTCGTCGGCAGCCTCGCGCTCGATGATGCGAAAACTCGCCAGGTCATAATCCTGGCCTTTTTCCTGCAGCCGCTGCGGGACCAGCAAATAGCTCTTGCCATGCAGCTGCGTCTGCAGACTGCGATGCGCCGAGAAGGAATCCGCCTTCAGCATCAGTTGCGCTTCCCCGGATATCTCCCCCGGCTTGGCGTTCAGCCACAGCGCCGGCTGCCCATCCTCGAACCCCCCACCGCCGCCCCCGCTCTGACTCACGGCGACACCTGCGATCTGGCTGGACAACATCTGCGCGCCCACATGCAGCTGGTTATCCTTGTCGCGCAACAGCCTGCGCACCACCGCGACACCCCAATGTGACACGCCCTCCGGCCGTATGCCGAGCAGACCGCCGATCCGGATATTTGCCCCTTGCACAGGCAGCAGCGTACGGAAACCGCTCGCGCTGATATCCTCTATCTCCCACTGCGCCGGCGCCTCGTCGCTGAAGTTCAGCCCGACATCGGTGCGTTCCACCACATTGGCGAAACTGCAGACCACATTCAGCTTGACCTTGATCCCGCGGCGCGCGCTGCGCCGGGTCGGCGGCTCGCTCAGGTAGCCCAGAAGGTGACGGGCCGCAGAACCCACCAATTCCGCATCGTAGCCGCCGCCCAGGTTCAGTTCGTCCGGAACGCCGCCCTTGCCCAGCCTGGAGATCAATCCTTCCAGCTGCGGCTGCAGCGCCTTCATGCCGATGTATCGCCTGGAAGGCTGTCCGTTTGCTTCCACGTTGACCCGCAACGGCGCGGCGGGCTGATTCAGATCAAAGCTGAACAGGCTGTCGGGCGACTGCTCGGCGCTGACCGAGATGCCGGCACGGCAATGCATCAGGATGCGTTCGATCAGGTGCATGCGCAGCGGATCCAGCGTCCCGGCCCAGCATCCGTACCAGCCGAGCAGGCATCCGAATTCGCTCTGCACGCTGCTCTCGCCCGCAGTGGCGGCATAGAGTTGCAATGGCACCGCAGCATATTGCTGCTGTTCGGCGTGCAGGTAGAGCTGCGCCAGCTTCTGCCAGTTTTCGCTTTCGATCAGGTCATAATGGGCGCAGGCATATTTCATCCGCCCGGCCAGCGCATGTATCGCGCGAGCCACCAGCAACGGCAGATTCGGCTTGAGCGCACCGGCACTCTTGCCCTCGTTGCAATAGCGCTCGAACACCAGATGATAGGCGTCGGTGCTGTGCCGGAAAAAATTCCCCAGCGTCAGCCAGAGCCGATTCTCCTGGAATTTCTGCAATTCGTGCGGCACAAAATACTCGCGCGCCAGCTTGCGCAGACAGGACTGCGCGGTTTCGTCCAGCAGACGCAACACCGCGAACTGGTGATCGAGTTTGAATTCGCTGCGCTGCGCGACCGACTCTATCCATTCGGTGATCTCCATCAGCGATTTGTGCGCATCGTTCTTCGGCAAATCGTCGAGTATCGACTGCGCCGACTTCAGGTCCGCCATCGGATGATCGGATTTCTTGCCAAATATGCCTGAGAACATTTTTCACCTCGTCAACCATCAGCCGCACACCCGTGGCAATATAACCGCAAAACCCACCCGGTGAATATATCCTTCAGGAGACTCAGGTTTGATTCCGTGGCTGCCCGATGACTTGTCCTTCCCGCCCGTAACGCATGCGCTGCGCACGCCAAACGGCCTGCTTGCCGCAGGCGGCGACCTGTCGCCTGCCCGTCTGCTGCAGGCCTACCGGAACGGAATTTTCCCGTGGTTCAACCGCGACGAACCCATCCTGTGGTGGAGTCCAGACCCACGCATGGCGCTGATCCCGGAAGAATTCAGAATCTCGCGCTCGCTGGGCAAGATATTGCGCCGCAACGTCTTCACAGTGCGCTTCGATACCGCCTTCACCCTTGTGATGCGCGCCTGCGCCGCACCGCGCGATGGCCACCAGGGCACTTGGATAGATGAGCAGATGATCGAAGCGTACGCGGCATTGCATCAACTGGGTTACGCGCATTCGGTGGAAAGCTGGCTGGATGGAGAATTGGTGGGCGGGCTATATGGTGTCGGCATAGGCCGTATGTTCTATGGTGAATCGATGTTCAGCCAGACGAGCGATGCATCGAAAGTCGCGCTGGCCCATCTGGCACGGCAGCTCTCGCGCTGGCGATTCGGCATGATCGACTGCCAGATGCATACCCCGCACCTTGCCTCGCTGGGCGCCCGGACCATGCCGCGCGAGGAATTTATCGCAAAGCTGCAGGAGTTGGTAAACTATCCGCCGGTTACCCGCTGGCAATTCGATCCAGACCTTTTCAGATGAGCATCCTCAACGACATTCCGCTCTCCGCGCTGCACTTCTACCTGACTGCGCCCTACCCGTGCAGCTATTTGCCCGAGCGACAGGCGCGTTCGCAGGTGGCCACGCCGAGTTTTCTGATCAACGCCGCGGTGTATTCGGAGCTGGTTCAGCACGGCTTCCGTCGCAGCGGCACCTACACCTACCGCCCGCGCTGCGATATCTGCCAGGCCTGCGTCCCGCTGCGCGTCCCGGCCAAGCTGTTCGAGCCGAACCGCTCGCAGCGCCGCGCCTGGAAACAGCACCAGCATCTGGAAACCTCGCTGCACCCGTTGCAGGACAAGAGCGAATACTACGAACTGTATCAACGCTATCAGCGCACGCGCCATCCGAACGGCGGGATGGACAACGACGACCATGAGTCCTACCAGAATTTCCTGCTGCAAAGCAGCGTTGACTCGCTGCTGGTGGAATTCCGCGAACCCTGCGGCCAGGTTAATGGCGAGCAGGGCGCATTGCGCATAGTCAGCGTGATCGACCTGCTCAGCGACGGCCTGTCCTCGGTGTACACGTTCTATGAACCCGACCTGCCCCAGGCACGCCTGGGGGTGTACAACGTGCTGTGGCAGATCGAACTGTGCCGCAAGCTCGATCTGGATTTTGTCTATCTGGGTTACTGGATAGCACACAGCCGCAAGATGTCCTACAAAACCCAATACCAGCCGGCGCAAGGCCTGGTCAACAACGCGTGGCAGGACTTGCATCCGCCCACCGATGAAGGAGCATCCACATGAAAACACGCCTGGGAATCTTTGTCTTATGCTTGCTGCTGCTGCCGCTGGCAGGTCTGTGGCTGAGCGGTGAGGAGTGGAACACGCTGCCGGGCAACGGCGATATCGCGGGCAGCGATGAGGCGCTGACCAACACCCCGGCCATCCTGCTGACGACGCTGATGCTTGCCGGCTACCTGCTGCTCAGCAACCATCTGGTCAAGATGCTCACCGGCAACGCCCCCCTCAAACTGCAGCGCAACTACTTCCTGTCTATGGGCGCGGCAGGCGCGGTATTGGTTTGGCTGCTCGCCTACCTGAACCTGTTCACCGCCAGCTGGGTCACGCAACCGGACAACCTGCTGATGCAGCTGTTGGTGTACACGCCATTGTTCGCGCTGCTGGCACCCGCCGTGCTGAGCACCCGCGCGCTGCTCGCCTCGTTCAGCGGTGTGCTGAAACAGCTGTCGCGCGGCATCAGCATTCCAGCGCCGGACAGCGCCTCCGCGGCATACGCGCTGGCGCCGTTGGCCGCATTCGGCCTGCTGGGCGGCGCGGCCTGGCCAGACCAGCTGTATTGGCTGTTCTGGGCGGCGCCTTTGCTGTTGCTGGTCGCGCTGCAGCTGTTGTGGGGCGAGAGCACGATCTTCTCCGGATTGAAATCGGGGGACTGGGGACGGCTGATCTGCGCCGCGCTGGCCGGGCTGATCGTCGGCAATTTCGGCGTCGCAGCCTACCAGGCCAATGGCGGCCTGCTGGCGATCAAACTGATCCACCCCTGGTTCGCGCAACCCGGCTATGCGCTGTTCGGCCTGTTGTGCCTGCAACTCGGCGATATCATCGCGGAAAACTGGCGCGGAAAACAACGCACCGAACTGTTCAAGCAGAAGAAAAAATTTCCCATCCCCGTCGTCGTCAAAAAGAACTGACCATGTACCCACTGCTGCGCCCCGCGCTGTTCCAGCTCGACCCAGAATCCGCCCACCACCTCACGCTGCACGGCGTGAACATCGCGGCCAGGCTCGGCCTGAGCGGATTAATCGCGCCGCACCCTGCCGCCGACCCGCGCCGCGTGATGGGCCTGGATTTCCCCAACCCGGTCGGGCTCGCCGCCGGACTCGATAAGAACGGCGACTGCATAGACGGGCTGGCTGCGCTCGGTTTCGGCTTCATCGAGATCGGCACGATCACGCCGCTGGCCCAGCCCGGCAATCCCAAACCGCGTCTGTTCCGCCTGCCGCAGGCCAACGCGATCATCAACCGCATGGGCTTCAACAACGACGGCGTGGACAGGCTGATCGCAAACGTGCAGCACGCCGCATATCGCGGCATTCTGGGCATCAACATCGGCAAGAACGCGGTGACTCCGATCGAAAAAGCCGCTGACGATTACCTGATCTGCCTGCGCAAGGTGTATCCATACGCCAGCTACGTCACGATCAACATCTCCTCGCCGAACACCAAAAACCTGCGCCAGCTGCAGGATGAAGATGCGCTCGATGCACTGTTGGCCCTGCTCAAGGCCGAACAACAGCGGCTCGCCGATACGCATGGGAAATACGTGCCGATCGCGCTGAAGATCGCACCGGACATCGAAGGTGAACAGGTCGCGCAGATCGCCCACCTGCTGATGCGACACCAAATCGACGGCGTGATCGCCACCAACACCACGCTGTCGCGCGAGGGCGTGGAGCATCTGCCGCACGGCGACGAGGCCGGAGGACTCTCCGGTGCACCGGTGCGCGACAAATCTACCGCGGTGATCCGCCGGCTCGCTGCCGAATTGCAAGGTGCGTTGCCCATCATCGGCGTCGGAGGCATCCTCAACGGCGCGGATGCGCTGGAAAAGATCAATGCAGGCGCCTCGCTGGTTCAGGTCTACAGCGGCCTGATCTATCGCGGTCCGGCGCTGGTCGCCGAATGCGTCAACGCGATCAAGGCCACAGCTGCCCGTAACTGACCCGCTGCCGCTTGCATCCC
>JACPVZ010000096.1 GCA_016197305.1 Nitrosomonadales bacterium
GGCGGCGTAGTAATCGTCGGTGCGCGATTGCAGGAACGAGCGGGCCTCGTCATCCAGTGGTGCGTAGGGATTGCCTTCGACCTTGAATTTGCCCGCCGAAATCAGCGTGGGCTTTACGCCATCGCGAGACATCGCTTCGGAATAATCAAAGTGCGCCTGCCACACGCCGATACTGCCCACCTCGCCACCGGGCGTGACATACAGTTCGGATGCCTGCGCGCCTATCCAGTAGGCAGCCGAGGCAGCAAGACTGTTGGCGATTGCCACCACGGGCTTTTGGCTACGGGCTGCAGCGATCTCGTCGGCCAGTTCGGCCACGCCATAGACACTGCCGCCGGGACTGTCGATGTCGATCAGGATGCTGCCGACCGCAGGATCGGCAATGGCATCGCGCAAGGCCGTAGCAAACAGTTGCGTGCTGACACTGCCGGGACCGGAGACATCGTCGACCATGTTGCCGCGCTGAGTGACCACACCATACAGAGGCAGTACCGCGATGCCGTTACCAGCCGAGTTGGCCCGCGCCTGTCGGCGGGTATTGCGCGCCAATTGATCGGTGGTGACCTGTTCCAGCGTGGCAACAGAGGCCGCATCACCGCGTGACCATCGGCTCATGACGGACGATACGGCAGCCAGCCGCTCGGGCATCATCGCCCATGGTGTGGCCAGAAACTCGGCCAGCAGGAGTTCACGTTTCATCTTCGGCGTCTTTCTGTTCTGAATCTGCGGTTGATTGAGGCGCTGTGGGTTGTTTGGTTGGTTCAGTTTCGCCTTCGGCTTCCTCGGCATCGGAGTTCTCGACCATGTTGAGTGGTCGCAGCGGTTCGTCCAGTCCGTCGATCGGGTCGAGGTTTTCTGCGATGCGCGCTTCGTTGCGGGTCAGCCAGCCGTTCTGGATGCCGCTCTGGTAGTAACCGGCA
The DNA here is from genome assembly GCA_016197305.1 of Nitrosomonadales bacterium. Taxonomy (GTDB): domain Bacteria; phylum Pseudomonadota; class Gammaproteobacteria; order Burkholderiales; family Gallionellaceae; genus Gallionella. The sequence continues at coordinate 921 of JACPVZ010000096.1, forward strand.
CGACTGGCGGCATCGCCGCGCATCAGATTGGCGAAGTCGAATTCCACTTCCAGTTTGTCGTCATCGAGCAGCAGGTCGGCTTCGATACTGGCTTCCCAGCGTTCGGCCCACGGGGTCATGGTGTGCATGACGAATTCGAGGCTTTGCTGCTCGATGTTGCTGAAGGTGGCCCGATCCAGGTCTCCGATCATGTGCGGCGGCACACGGAACAGTCGCGCGATGTCGGTGATCTGGAATTTACGCAATTCGAGGAACTGCGCATCCTTGTTGGTGACACCGACCTCGTGAAACTTCATGCCGTTTTCCAGCACGAGCACCTTGCCGCGATTGGCTCCTGACTGTGCCTGCTGATACGACTCGCGGAATACCCGCTTGGCATCGTTATCTTTGAACGATCCCGGAAATTCGATCCAGCCACCGGTGGGCTTGGCATCGTTGGCAAAGAAGCGTGCACCGTAATCCTGAGCTGCCAGTGCCATGCCGATGCTCTCGCGTGCCAGTTCGATTGTACTCATACCCAGCAGGCCATCGGAGGACAGACCGCGCAGATGCCATATCTCGCCGCGCGGCACGACCGTTTCATTCCCCAGCCGGTCGGTCACGCGATAGCGGTAGTCACCGTTTGGCAGCAACTCCATGCGAATCCGATCAGGATGGATCGGCATCAGTTCGATGATCTCACCGCGCGCGTTCGACACGATGCGGTTGTAGGCATTGCCACGCAACGCCAGATGACCCTGCAGCATTTCGCGCCACTCGAACGGGTTTTGAAAGCGGTTCGGACGCTTGGCGAACAGGTCATATAGCCAGTGATCAGTGACGCGTTCCTTGCCGCCATCTGGACGCTGCCGATACAACACGAAAGGCAGTGAGGCCATGGTTTCCGACAGGATGCGCACAGCTGCATACACC
>JACPVZ010000097.1 GCA_016197305.1 Nitrosomonadales bacterium
AGCGGAGGCTGGTCAGGGGGTTTCGGCGAGGACTGTTTGAGCACGCAGTGCGAGTTCCGCAGCCGCCTGACCAGTCGAGCAACGCAGGGCACCCCGCAGGGGCGGTAAACCGGGGCGGCATTTCTTTGATTACTTTCTTTAGCCGCATAAAGAAAGTAATCGGCATGCGGGGCCGCACCCCGCGACTTTGCTTTTGGTTATTTTTGGCTTCGACATAACCTGAAGGTTAGTCTACGCCGCAACTTCGTTGTCTTGGCAAGACAAGAAAAGCAACTAGCTGCCGGGCTACCCCCGGCAACCGTCAATCTGCCGCCGCCAACCTGATCGTGTATTGCCCCGACTTCTCGTCGCGCACCACGACCAGCAACTTGTGCTTCTGCGCGTCCTCGACCAGCTCCTTGAATGAACGGTAGCCATACGACGATTCGGTGAATCCCGGCTTGCGCCGCTGCATCGTGGTCTTGACCAGCGAGCCCCATATCTTTTCATCGGAGCCGCGCTCGGCGATCAAGGCCTCGACGGTCTCGACGATGAAATCCAGCGCATCCTGGCGCTTGTCTTCTTCGCCCTTAACTTCTTTTGCATCGCCGGTCTTCGCGGCTCCGGCGACAGGCTTGGCCGGAGCCTTCTTGGCGGCCTGTTTCTTCTTGGCTTCCTGAGCGCGCACCAGGTCGTCGTAGAAGATGAACTCGTCGCAGTTGGCGCTCAGCAAGTCCGAGGTGGAGTCCTTCACGCCGATGCCGATCACGTATTTGTTGTTCTCGCGCAGCTTGGAGACCAGCGGCGAGAAATCGGAATCACCGCTGATGATCACGAAGGTATCGACGTGGGATTTGGTGTAGCACAGGTCGAGCGCATCGACGACCATGCGGATATCGGCGGAGTTCTTGCCGCTTTGCCGCACATGGGGGATCTCGATCAGCTCGAATGCGGCTTCGTGCATGGTGGCCTTGAATTCCTTGTAGCGCTCCCAGTCGCAATAGGCTTTCTTGACCACGATGCTGCCTTTGAGCAGCAGGCGTTCCAGCACCTTCTTGATGTCGAACTGTGCGTACTTGGCGTCGCGCACGCCCAGCGCCACGTTTTCAAAATCGCAGAACAGGGCCATGTTGGTGATCTCGGGTTGGGCTGCCATGTACGTTTCTCCTCTAGTCGTATTGGAGCGAGCTTGCTCGCGAATTCTGTTCGCGAGCAAGCTCGCTCTTACAGCACTTTACCGGGATTCATCAAACCATGCGGATCAAGCGCGTGCTTGATGGTGCGCATCAGCTCCAACTCCAGTCCGCTCTTGTACTGCGCGATCTCGTCGCGCTTGAGCTGCCCCAGGCCATGCTCGGCGCTGATGCTGCCATCGAGGCCGGCCACCACCCGATATACGATGCGGTTCACCCCATGCTCATGCTGCTCGATGAAGGCCTGGTTCTGTGCGGCATCCGGCAGCGAGAGGTTGTAATGGATGTTGCCGTCGCCCATGTGTCCGAACGCGACGATGCGTATTCCGGGATAGCTCGCGCGCAACGCGCTGCCGGCCTGCGCGATGAATTCCGCGACACGACTGACCGGCACGGCAACATCATGCTTGATGCTGATCCCTTCGCGCTTCTGCGCCTCGCTGATGTTCTTGCGCAATGTCCACCAGCGCTCGGCCTCGTCCTTGTCCGCGGCCACCGCGAATTCGGCGATGCCGTCACCGAATGATTGCAGCGCATTGCGCAATGCGCCATCCAGCGGCGTGTCCAGCACATCGGCCAGCTGGGTGATCACGATCCATTCGTGCGGCACGGCAAAGGGTTCGCGTGTATCGGCGATATGCCTGAACACCAGATCGAGACAGCTGCGCGAGATGATCTCATAGCCGCTGATCTTGTCGCCGCAATTGGCACGCAAATGGGCCAGCAACGCCACGGCTGCCGCCGGATCGCGCACCGCAACACAGGCGTTCGCCACCGCCTTGGGACGCGGATAGAGCTTCAACACCGCGGCGGTGATGATGCCCAGCGTGCCCTCCGCACCGATGAACAGATGCTTCAGGTCGTAGCCGGTATTGTCCTTGCGCAGGCTGCGCAGGCCGTTCCAGATGCGCCCGTCCGGCAGCACCACTTCCAGCCCCAGCACCAGGTCGCGCATGTTGCCGTAGCGCAGCACGCCTATGCCGCCGGCATTCGTGGAAAGGTTGCCGCCGATCTCGCAATGCGTGGCGATCGCGGTCAGGCCGAGCGGGAACAACCTGCCCTGCCGCTCCGCCGCCGCATGCACGCTGGCCAGCGTGCAGCCCGCCTCGACGGTGATTGTGTAGTCGGTCGCATCCGTGGAATGGATGCGGTTCATCCGCGACAGGTTGATGACGACTTGCGGCATGTTCCCGGCCAATGGCACCGAGGCGCCGCACAGGCTGGTGTTGCCGCCCTGCGGCACGATGGAGACACCGTGTTCGGCACACAGCCTGACCACGGCGCTGACTTGCCGGGTGTCGGCAGGGAACACGACCGCAAGTGCCTCACCGGCATAACGCCCGCGCCAATCCTGGCAATAGGGCGCGGCAGTCTCGCCGCTCAGCACCGCGTCCCTGCCGACAATGGCGATGCATGAAGCGACCAACTCTGCTGGGTTCATCGCCGCGTGCCAGCCTTCTTGGGTAACCGATGAACGTCAATAACCGGTTTTTGCATGGACGTTAGGTAACTCCGTGCCTTTGGAAATCAGCGCCCAGACCAGATTGGCAACGCTTTCCGACGCGATGACCGTATGGCGATTCCCCGACGCCTGCAGCTTGTCGCGGAGCTCTTGCCGCACCGCATCCACCCCAGTCAGATCGAACAGAATATCGATAGCTTTGCCCTTCGCAATCAACTGATCAAGGCTTAAATTCTGGATGCCACGTGCCTCGGCAAGCGCACTCCCGGCAGTTTTATGTTTTTCTGCAACAGCCACGATGTCGATACCCTTGCTTGATTGACCCAGCAACTCTTCCAGGAACACCGACCCCACCCGACCTAGTCCGACTATTGCGATTGACTGATGCAACACGACACTCTCCTCACTGGGTTGAAAAATTGTTACTGGCACAAACAAAGCTCGGCGACCAGCCAACCGTCACGCGGCACCGTCACTTCAACGGGGGATGCAAGTCCGGGTTATCGGGTTTTTTCAGGAACCATATCTGGTACAGCGAGATGAGTATCTGCAGCGCCATCGAGAAGCCGAGTATGCCCCCGGCGACGATCACGACGATCGCATAATGGTCGTCCCACTTGGTCAGGAACCAGGATGCGACATCAACGAACACCGCGAGCATCGGCGACACCACCAGGAAACGCTTGAACCAGACGTTCACTTCCGACTGGATGAAGATGAAACCGATCACGAACAGCAGCATGCTGATGCCGAACAAGTGGATGTGCGACAACCTGAGCAGGCTGGCCATCGACATGCCGGTATCGACCTTGGACACTTCATGCAGTCCGGCATAGGAGGTGAAGTCCGGAAGATTCGGGTTGACCTCCTTGTTGTGGCAGGCCACACAGGTCTTTGCGAGGATGGGCTTGATCTCGGAGTTGTAATGAATCTCCTCGCCGCCGTCTTTCAGCCAGGCCACGATACGGCCGCGATCCTGATCATCGATATATCCGGCCATCGGGCCGCGTATCGCCGCTTCCAGGCGCGTGCCGCTGCGGTTGCCGTAATAGCTGCTGGCCACATCGGAAATGGACAGCCCCGGCTTGCCGTCGTTGTTCTCATGCGTGACATACAGGTAGGAGACCGCCATCAGGTAACCCAGTCCGACCAGCAACAGGAACGAGGTGTACAACAATTTTTCGCTCAGCGTCAGCGTGTAATAGCGATGTATCGACATTCTGTTCTCCCACTGATCAAATCGGCCTGCACTTTAAAACTCTAACGGGTCTATGTCCAGCGCGCAGCGCAGTTTTGCCGCAGACAGTCCGTCCAGCACCGGCTGCCAGGCGCGCAGGAAAGCCCGCATCGCCTTGCGCGTCGTTGCCTGTATCAGCAGCTGCGCCCGGACATGGTTGGCGCGCCTGGCCAATGCGGCAGGCACGACCCCCAGCACCTCGACAGGCTGCCGCAATTCGATCGCGGCAGCACGTGCCTGGTTGAGGTAGGCATACACCTCGGTCTCCCGCCTGCCCTCGGCACGCAACATGGCCTGATACATGAACGGCGGGAATCCGGCCAGCCTGCGCTCCGCCAGTTGCGATTCGGCCCAGCCCTCGAAGTCGTGGCGCTGCAGCGCGCGAAACAACGGATGATCGGGAAATGCAGTCTGGATGATGACCTCGCCGGGCTTGTCGGCACGTCCGGCACGACCCGACACCTGCACCAGTTGCGCGAACAGTTTTTCCGCCGCGCGGAAATCGCTGCTGTACAGCGCGCTATCCGGATTCAGTACACCGACCAGCGTCAGCGCGGGAAAGTCGTGACCCTTGGCCAGCATCTGCGTGCCGACCAGGATATCCACTTCGTTGGCATGTATCTGCTCGCGCATGCTGCTCCAGGCACGCTTGCTGCGCGTGCTGTCCCTGTCGACGCGCAGGATGCGCGCCTGTGGAAAGCGTTCCTGCAACACGCTCTCCACGCGCTGCGTGCCGCTGCCGACCGGATGCAGATCGGCATTGCCGCAGTCCGGACAATGCTGCGGCACGCGCTGCTGGTAGCCGCAATGATGGCAACGCAGGCGTTGATCCTTCAGATGCAACACCATCTTGCCCGCACAGTGCTTGCAACCGGACAGCCAGCCGCAGCCTCCGCACATCAGTACCGGTGCGTAGCCGCGCCGGTTGATGAACAGCAGGCTCTGCTCGCGGCGCGCGATGCGCAGCCCGATCTCGCGCAGCAGGTTTTCGCTGATGCCGTGCCGCATCACGGTCTGATTGATGCTGATGCAGCGCACCTCCGGCAGTTTCGCCTCGGCCTGCGCACGCCCGGTCAGCTTGAGCATCCGGTAACGCCCGCTCTGCGCATTGCAGTAGCTCTCCAATGACGGCGTGGCCGAGCCCAGCACAATCGGCACGCCGCACTGGCTGGCACGGAAGATCGCCACATCACGCGCCGAATAGCGCAGGCCGTCCTGCTGCTTGAACGAGCTGTCGTGTTCCTCGTCGACGATGATCAGCGCGAGCCGCGGCAATTCGGCGAACACCGCGAGGCGGGTGCCGAGCACGATCTGCGCAGCGCCGGCTTGCGCCTGCTGCCAGTTAGTCAGGCGCTCGCCTTCCGCCAGCCCGCTGTGCAGGCTGATCAGGTTCACATCGGGGAAGCGGCTGCGGAAATAATTTTCCAGCTGCGGTGTCAGGTTGATCTCCGGCACCAGCAATAACGCTTGGCCGCCACGCTGCAATACATGATGCATCAGATGCACATACACCTCGGTCTTGCCGCTGCCGGTGATGCCATGCAACAGGAAACAGGCATAGCCGTCCGCCTGTGCAACTGCGTCCACCGCATGTTGCTGCTCGTCGGTCAACCTGTGTGCGTTGTCGAAGACATGCCCGACAGCCTTGTCTCCGCACATGGGCCGAGCTTCGCAAGGCTCGACATATCCGTCGTTCAGCAGCGCCTTGAGTTGAGCCACAGCCGTAGCCGACAGGCTTTTGAGCTGCGCCAGATTACATGGCTGTTCCGCCAGCCTGGTGAGTATGCGACGCTGCACCACCCTGCGCCTCGGAAAAATTTCCATATCGAGCGCCGCGCCGCTCGCTGTCAGCCGATACATCAAGACCGGTCTGCTGACGACCGTCTGCCCGGAACGCAAGCGTCCCGGCAAGGCCGACAGCACCGTTTGACCGACCGGATAGCGGTAATAGTCGCTGCAGAAACGCAACAGATCGAGCAGCTCCGCGGACAATGGCGCGCTGTCGTGCAGCACCCGCACGACAGGCTTGATGCGCTCCGGCTCCATCTCCGATGTGGCAACACACTCCATCACGACGCCGACCATCTCCCGGCGTCCGAACGGCACGATCACACGCTGGCCGACGGCAACGCTTTCGTCCACCGTGTAATCGAACAGGGTGGGCAAGGGAACATCGACAGCGACACGGATGATAGCCATATGTTTACGATGGAATAACAGCGTGATTGTCGCAGAAATGCGAAGGCCGCAGGGTCACCTGCGGCCTTCGTTCAAACTACCGGGCGACTCAGTGGTATTTTCTGCTCAGTTCATGCACCGCCTGAACCAGCGCCGCCGCATGTTCCGGATTGGTATGCTGCGAAATGCCGTGACCCAGATTGAACACGTGGCCGCTGCCATAACCGTAGCTTGCGAGCACTTTTTCAACTTCGGCGCGTATCGCATCCGGAGAAGCGAACAAAATCAGCGGGTCGATGTTGCCCTGCAACGCGACCTTGTGGCCAACTTTCTGACGGGCAATGCCGATGTCCATGGTCCAGTCCAGGCCGACTGCGTCACAGCCGATGTTGGCGATGCTCTCGATCCACAGTCCGCCGCCTTTGGTGAACACGATGTTCGGGATTTTGACGCCGTCTTTTTCCTTGATCAGACCGTCCACGATACGCTGCATGTAAGGCAGCGAAAATTCGTGATAGGCGGCGTGCGACAACGCGCCACCCCAGGAATCAAAGATCATCACCGCCTGCGCGCCTGCTTCGATTTGCGCGTTGAGGTATTGCGTCACTGTATCCGCAGTCTTGGACAGGATCTGGTGCATCAGTTTTGGCTCTGAGTAAGCCATGGTTTTGACCTTGGCATAGTCGTCGCTGCTGCCTCCCTCCACCATGTAGCAGGCCAGTGTCCATGGACTGCCCGAGAAACCGATCAGCGGCACGCGGCCATCCAGTGCCTTGCGTATCTGCGATACAGCGTCGGTGACGTACTTCAGATCCTTGCCGATGTCCGGCACATGCAAGGCTTTAACTGCGGCTTCGTCGCGCACGGTGCGCTCGAACTTCGGGCCCTCTCCTTCGGAAAAATACAGACCCAGACCCATCGCGTCCGGGACGGTCAGAATGTCCGAGAACAGAATCGCCGCATCCAGCGGAAAACGATCCAGCGGCTGCAACGTCACCTCTGTCGCCATGTCCGGGCTCTTGCACAAGTTCAGGAAGCTGCCGGCGCGCTTGCGGGTCGCGCAGTATTCAGGCAGGTAACGGCCGGCCTGGCGCATCATCCACAGCGGCGTGTATTCGGTTGGTTGACGCAGCAGTGCGCGCAAAAAGGTATCGTTTTTTAGTTTGAAGTTCATTATTTATTCCAGATTGAATTAGCGAGGCAATACTGATGATCCCATTAAAAACTCATCAACGGCGCGTGCACATTGCCGTCCTTCCCTGATCGCCCATACTACCAGCGACTGACCGCGGCGCATGTCGCCGGCAGTGAACACCTTGTCCATACTGGTGCGGTAATTCTCCGTATCGGCCTTGATATTGCCGCGACCATCCTTTTCCACACCAAAGGCATCCAACACCTTCTGCTCCGGGCTGACAAAACCCATCGCCAACAGCACCAAATCAGCCTTCAGCTCAAATTCACTGCCGGCGATTTCGGTCATTTTACCGTCTTTCCATTCGACACGCACCGCGCGCAGCTTCTTGACCTGCCCGTTTTCGCCAATAAAACTCTTGGTCGCCACGGCCCAGTCACGCTGCGCGCCTTCTTCGTGCGAGCTGGAAGTACGCAATTTCATCGGCCAATTCGGCCACACCAGCGACTTGTTTTCCTTCTCCGGTGGGCGCGGCATCAACTCGAACTGCGTCACCGACAATGCGCCGTGGCGGTTCGATGTGCCTACGCAATCCGAGCCGGTATCGCCGCCACCGATCACCACCACATGCTTGCCGGAGGCCGAGATCGGGTTACGTCCGTCACCGGCCACTTCCTTGTTCTGC
>JACPVZ010000098.1 GCA_016197305.1 Nitrosomonadales bacterium
GACAGCAGTTCTTGCTTCAGCGCGTCGGTTTCCTGGTTGGTCTCCAGGATGGCCGCGGCGGAACGTTCGATCTCCTGGCTGACCTTGCTGACGGTGCTGACGAATGCGCCCAGCGATTCGTCTATGCTCTTCAGGCTGGTTTCGGTGCGGTTTGCCAGCTTGCGCACTTCGTCGGCGACCACCGCGAATCCGCGCCCCGACTCGCCGGCGCGGGCGGCTTCGATCGCGGCATTGAGCGACAGCAGGTTGGTCTGTTCGGCGATTTCCTCGAGCAGGTGCACCACGCTCTTCACCTCGTCGGTCTTTTCATGCAGAGAATGCAGCTCGACCGCGAGCTGTTGCTGGTTCTGGCTGCTCGAGGAGATGCGTTGGGCGATATCCTGCATCAAGGTGGAAATGTGGTTGAGCGTGGTGCTGGTCTGTTCCACGGTGTTGAATATCGACAGGCTGCTGGCTTCGCTCTGCTGGGAAATCTGTTCGATCTCGCGCACCTCCTCGGTGATGCGCAGCGCCAGGGCCTGCTGGTCGTCGACCTGTTCGCTCAGATGCTGGCTGGCCTGCAGCAGGTTATGGCTGGCTGCTTCGTTCTGGGTGTTGACGGTTGAGAGGGTGCGTATCATTCCGGCGACATTGTCGGCAAAACGGTTGAATTGCTCGGCGATCGCGCCTATCTCGTCCTGGCTGCTCAGCTGGACACGTTTGGTCAGGTCGCCATCGCCACCGGTGATGTCGCGCAGCAGATCGGCAAAATTCTTCAACTCCAGTTTCGCCTTGTATTGCCGGTAGAAATAGAACACCGCGAAGCAGAACACCAGCAGCAGGCCGGCGGCGACGGCGGTGAGCTTCAGCATATATTCGGCGCGCAGCGGTTTGATGTACTCGTCGATCCGGGTTTGCGGGATGTAGTAATGCAGTGTCCAGTCCGCATCGCCATGCACTCTCAGCTTGGTCTCGAACAGATTACTGCCCTTCAGTTCGGTGCGGCTGATGATGCCGGCAAGCTCGGGATTGCGGCGGTCGAATATCTTGATGCCGTATTTGGCGTTGTGCAGCACAAAGTTGGCCGGTGTCTCCGGTAGCGGGTGGCCGGCCTGCTTGGCTGCCGCCTTCTCTTCGTTGCTGAGCGGGAGCGTGGGCAGGCCGAGCAATGCGGCCTCCAGCACATTGGCGCGGATGATCACCGAGATCACGCCCTTCAGTTTCTTGCTCTCGGTCTTGTAGAACGGCACCGAGTAGAGCAGGCCGTGGGCATCGTGTTCGTTGCCGTTCTTGATCGAGTGGTATTGCGTATTGTCGCAGGTGCGCATCAGCGGCGACAGCGCGGCGGGGATGTCGTCTATCGTGGCGAAATCGAATAGCGGATGGCTGGCGCGCAGGCGGGCGATCTGCTCGGGGAAGTATTCGTATTCCTTGTCTTCGGATTCCTCGGGCGTGTCGGCGGTTTTATGGAGCTTTGCATCTTCCGGTTCATCGGGGACGCCGCCGGCATGATGCGATTCGTCGTCTTCCGCCTCTTTCTTCTGGAAAACCAGTTCGTCGAACATGAAGAACGGGACTTCGCCCTTCTTGTAGTCCAGCCCATCGATCACCGCATAGATTTCCGATACGCTGAAATTGGCGACGATGTTGTTGTAGATCTGCTGGACGGTGTTGTATGCGTCTTCGGACAGGCGCTTTTCCGCAACGATGTTCTCTTTGTCGTTCTGGCGATTCTGGCCGGTAATGTTGCGTATGCTGGGCAGCAGCGAGATCGTGCGCGCATTCTGGTAGGCGGTGTCGAACAGCCGCTCCAGTTCGCGTTTTTTCGTCTCCATCTCGCGGGTCAGCAAGGACTGGGTGAATTCCTTGCCGCGGGTTTCGCTGGCGTGTTGAAACTCAGTCCAGAGTGCGCCGCAAAGCATGGCGCCGATTGCCGTGACCAGCAGAAACGAGATACCAATGCGCGGAAGCAAAAACGATCTTTTCATACTTGCACTCTTCCCAGTCGTAGATGTGGACAGCGCTTGCTGATCGGAATGATGTGCCGCAGGCGGGGCATGCGGTGTTTTTCCTATCAGGCTGAATTCACGCGATGTTTTAGGGTAGCAGAAGTCGCTTGAATGTAAAGCTTCGAATAAAGGGGGTGGATCGGGCCGGTTTTCAGCGACTCATCCTGAAATTTGCGGTGAATCACAGGATGGCTTTCCCAGCCTTGGGGCTTTTAGGTAGAATGCACCTCTTTGCAATCGGATACCTACATGGCCGCAAAATCCCAGAAAATACCAGGCTTCGAGTCGGCGCTCGCCGAGCTGGAACAGATCGTCGCCGACATGGAAGGCGGCAAGCTGTCTCTGGAGGATTCGCTGGCCGCCTATAAGCGCGGCGCGGAACTGCTGGGTTTCTGCCGCGGCCGCCTCGAGGATGCGCAGCAGCAGGTGCGGGTGCTGGAAGACGGCATGCTGAAGGATTTTTCCGGCGATGCCGCTCCGGCCGGTTCAGGGCAGGCCTGATGCAGGCTGATTTTTCGAGCTGGGCTGCGGCCCATCAATCCCGTTTCGAACAGGTGTTGCAGGCCCTGCTGCCGCCGGCAGGGCTGGCGCCGCAACGCCTGCATGGTGCGATGCGCTATGCGGTGCTGGACGGCGGCAAGCGCGTGCGTCCGTTGCTGGCGTTTGCCGCCGGCGAGCTGTGCGGCGCCGATATTTCACGCCTGAACATCGCCGCAGCCGCGGTCGAGCTGATCCACGCTTACTCGCTGGTGCATGACGACATGCCGTGCATGGACGATGATGTGCTGCGCCGCGGCAAACCGACTTGCCATGTGCAATATGACGAGGCGACCGCACTGCTGGTCGGCGACAGCCTGCAAACGCTGGCGTTCCAGTTGCTCGCGGAGCATAGGCTGAGCGACGACGCGGCGCGTCAGCTGGCGATGGTCAGGCTGCTCGCCGTGGCTTCCGGTTCGCGCGGCATGGCGGGCGGGCAGGCGATCGACTTGGACAGCGTCGGCAAGGCATTGAGCCTGCCCGAACTGGAGAACATGCACATCCACAAGACCGGCGCACTGATCCGCGCGGCGGTATTGTGGGGGGCGCAATGCGGTTCGGTCAGCGAGGTGCATCTGGATCGGTTGGATCATTTCGGCAAATGCGTGGGGCTTGCATTCCAGGTGGTGGATGACGTGCTGGACAGCGAGGCGGATACCGCGACGCTGGGCAAGACCGCCGGCAAGGATGCGGATCACGACAAGCCGACCTACGTGACGCTGCTCGGCGTGCAGGCCGCGCGAGACATGGCGAAACGTTTGCACGCCGATGCGCTGGACAGCCTGCAGGAGTTCGGCGCCGGCGCGCGGCGCTTGCGGGAGCTGGCTGATTTCATCGTGCTGCGGAAGTTCTGATGTATTCATTGCTCAACACCATCAATTCCCCGGACGAGTTGCGTCGCCTGGACAAGGCGCAGCTGCCGCAGCTGGCGCGCGAGTTGCGCGAGTTTCTGGTCGAGTCGGTGAGCAAGACCGGCGGGCATCTGTCTTCCAATCTGGGTACGGTCGAATTGACCATTGCGCTGCACTACATCTACGACACACCGGAAGACAAGCTGGTGTGGGATGTCGGGCACCAGACCTATACGCACAAGATACTTACCGGCCGGCGCGAGGCGATGAGCCGTCTGCGCATGGCCGGCGGCATCGCCGGATTTCCGAAGCGCGAAGAGAGTCCCTACGATACCTTCGGAACCGGGCACTCGAGCACCTCGATCTCTGCGGCGCTGGGCATGGCGGTGGCCGCCAAGCTGGAAGGTGCGGAGCGCCGCGCGGTGGCGATCATCGGCGACGGCGCGATGACCGGCGGCATGGCGTTCGAGGCGCTGAACAACGCCGGGGCGATGGACGCCAACCTGTTGGTGATACTCAACGACAACGATATGTCGATCTCGCGCCCGGTCGGCGCGCTGAACAACTACCTGGCCAAGCTGATGTCGGGGCGTTTTTACGCGGCGATGCGGCGCGGCAGCGAGAAGATGCTGAAGGGCATGCCGCCGATACTGGATTTCGCCAAGCGCGCCGAAGAGCACGTCAAAGGCATGGTGATCCCGGGCACGATGTTCGAGGAATTCGGGTTCAACTACATCGGCCCGATCGACGGGCACGACACCGATGTGCTGCTGGATACGCTGAGCAACATCCGCCAGCTGAGCGGCCCTCAGTTCC
>JACPVZ010000099.1:0-10850 GCA_016197305.1 Nitrosomonadales bacterium
TGCTGATGCGCGCGGAAAAAATGGGCTTCGCCTATGGCGACAAGACGTTGTTCAGGAATATCGAACTGGTGCTGCGTGCCGGCGCGCGCATCGCGCTGCTCGGCCCCAACGGCGCGGGCAAATCCACGCTGATCAAACTGCTGGTGGGTGAGCTGCAGCCCACCACCGGCAAGCTGGAAATCACGCCCGACATCCGCATCGGCTACTTCGCCCAGCACCAGCTCGAGAATTTGGACAGCAAGGCGACACCGCTGCAGCACATGGAGCGCGTCGCCCCCAGGGAAACCACGCTCGCATTGCGCACCTTCCTCGGCCGCTTCGGCCTGGCCGGCGACAGCGAAGACCGCCCGGTGGCCAGCTTCTCCGGTGGCGAGAAGAGCCGCCTCGCGCTGGCGCTGCTGGCCTGGCAGAAGCCGCACCTGCTGTTGCTCGACGAACCCACCAACCACCTCGACCTCGACATGCGCGACGCGCTGACGATCGCGCTGGAAGAATACGCCGGCGCCGTCGTGATCGTATCGCACGACCGCAGCCTGATCCGCGCGGTGGCCGACGAACTGTGGCTGGTCGCCGACGGCGAAGCAAAGTTGTTCGACGGCGATCTGGAAGACTACAAAACGTGGATCGAAGCCCGCCGCCCGCGCGAAGCAGCCGCACAACCCAAAGCGGAAAAGCCGCGCGCGCAAATCGCGCCCAGGCCCAACCGCAAAGCATTGCAGTCCAAACAGACCAAACTCGAAACCGCACTGGCCGCGGCACAGGCGGAACTCGCCGTCGTCAACCAGCAACTCGCCGATCCCGCCACCTATGCCAGCCCGGACCGCGACAAGATCAGCGCGCTGAACGCAGCGCACGCGAGACTGACAGCGCAAGTGTCAGAACTGGAAGAAGGCTGGCTGGAGCTGGAGATGGCGATCGGCGAGTGACTGCAGCCCGCACGACGATGGCTGGGCTATTCGGGTTTGCGGAATAAATCGTCGAGCGGATTCTTCGCTGCGGAGGCGCTGCCGGAAACGCGCTTTGCCGCGAACTCCTCTTCGATGTTGTCGCGGTAAAAGCTCCAGGCCGCGCCCGAGCCGCTGAACCTGCGCCACGTATCCTCGCCTACGCCACGGTACTGCAGCGTGCTGCCGTCGTCGAGCTGCACCTGCAACAGCCGGTCCCGGCTATCGTAGCCGATCGCGCGCAACCTGCCCGAATTGATCTTCTTCATTTCCATCGCGGCATCCTGAAACCGGCTCGCAGCCCGGCTGAGTGTCTCGTCGGCGGCCGGTCACAATATCGCATCGGTCTTGCGCAGGCGTGTCGCCAACACGCGCATCACATGCAGCGCAAATTCGGGTTTCTGCTGAATCAGGAAATTAAACCGTTCGCGCTCGATGGGCAGGACCTTGCAATCGCTCTTGGCCACGACCGTTGCCGAACGGGCGCGTTCTTCGATCAACGCCATCTCGCCGATGATAGCGCCCGCCTCCGCTGTCTCCATCACCCTGTCGTGAACGATGATCTCGGCAGCCCCGGACATCAGGACATACATAAAGTTGCCCTGCTCGCCTTCCTTGAACAGAACCTGCCCCGCAGGGATATCCTGAAAATCAACCTGATGACGAAACAGCTTTAAGAGATTCATATGGCTTTCCTGCGCTTGCTAGCGGTGAATTGATTGTGTCTAGTTTACAGCATGACCGCCCGGGCAAGCAGCCTGAATCGGAAACCGCAACCCGCCCCGGATCACGCCCGGGTCGGGTAAACTCCCCGTCACGATATCCGATCCTGGGAGACATGCGATGGGACTGATCGACGACCTGTTCGAGCGGCGCGGCTCACGGGATACGCCGGCACTGAAGGCGGCAATGGCTCGCGCCATATCGGCGGTCGAGCCGCTGCTCAGCCAGACGGACGGCTATCCGGAGCGTTACCGCCAATCTGTCGGCACCGCGCTGGAATACACCACGCAGCTGGCGGCCCGCCTGCCCGGCCCGGTGACGCTCGACCGCGGCGCCTATGCAAAAGACGCGCTGGTGCATGCGCTGTTTCCGGACATCGATGCGATCTCGGTCGCGTTCACCTCCAGCCTGGACCTGCAGCAATACCTGCGCGAGTCGCCACCCAACAGCGAGTTCTATGCGCTGATGGGCATGCGCCGCATCGAGAAGAAGATCCTCGGCATGGAACCGGCCGGGATGATCGTGCAGCGCGATGTCGCGCAACAGGTGGTGTATTTCGACAACCACACGATAGAGGCACCCTCGCCGAGCGAATCGCTGTCCCGTGAACTGATCGCGATGCGTTTCTTCGACAGCCTGGTGGGCAAGGTCAGGGAACGCATCGATCAGCGCAAGCAAACCAAGGAATCGCTGGCGGCAGACATCGGCACGCTGATGCCGCGCCTGCGCAATGCCTCCGACCCGGACAGGGCCGCGATCGAACAGCGGATCGACAACTTGAGCAGCGGCCTGCAGAACATCATCGAATCGCTGAATCCGGAGAGCTACGCGTCGGACTTCGAGGCCGTGATGCTCCATCCCGAGGAATCCCTGCGCCTCGAACAAGTGCCCATCGTGCTCGACAGCATGGGCATCAGGCGCACCGGGGACGACGCCGATCGCGGCAGGGCCTTCACATTCAGCGAGCTGATCGGGTATGACCGTCGCGACTGGACCGTGACCGTGGTGAAATGCGTCAACCTGACGCACGAGACCTTCGCGGAAAGACTGGATCAGGCCTATCGCCGCCTGAAGCTCTGACTGGTTGCGGCCTGCCGCAGCGCACAATCGGCGAACACAAACCCGTCGCGCGCCACCACCTCGCCGATCTCGATATCCAGCGGCCGCATGAACATCGGCCCGTCGAACACGAAGGTGTGGAACTCGCCGTTCTCGCCGCAGGGGTCGATACCGGCCGGCATGCTCTCCAGCAGCGCCGGCGTCAGTTCGCGCCCGGCGAATTCCGCAGGCAACACCCGCGGATCGACACAGGTGAGGCAGGCGCGCAGCCCACTCTCCAGCATCTCCTGCAGCAAGGCGCGCGTCGGCCTGCCCCACAACGGGAACACCGCCGCCATGCCGGTGCCCTGCATGCGCTCCTCGCGGTAGCGGCGCACATCCTCCAGATAAAGGTCGCCGAATGCCATGCACTGCACACCGTCGTCGCCGGCGCGCGCCACGAAGTCCGCCATCACCGCGGCATATTGCTCGTCGGAACAGGGATAGGGGATCGCGATCAGGTACAGCGGCAAACCGACCGCCTGCGCCTGTTCGCGCAGCAGCTCGACACGCACCGCATGCATCGCGACGCGGTCGAACGCCGAATTGATCGTCGTGAACAGCCCGGCCACCTCGTATTCTTCGGACTGGCGCAACACATGCAGCGCCCACGCGCTGTCCTTGCCGCTGCTCCAACTAAGCCAGGTTTTCTTGCGCATGGGGATTTAACCGGATGAATATTCTTTGCAATTGCGGCCCGGCCGGTTTTGCTGGCCAGCCCGTCAGCCACAGTCTACCGCACCGGTTCGGGGTCGTGTACCCGAAACCCGTATATTTTCGCCCGGCGTCATGTAAGAATCACACCCGCAAAACTCAAGCGATGGCTCACACCATGGACAACCTGATCGAAGTCAACGACCTGCATTTCTCCTATGGCCCCCACCCGGTGCTGAAGGGCATCAACCTGACGATCCCGCGCGGCAAGGTCGTCGGCATCATGGGCGCCAGCGGATGCGGAAAATCCACGCTGCTGCGCCACTTCGGCGGACAGTTGCGCCCCTCGCGGGGCAGCGTGAACTTCATGGGGCAGACCGTCCACGAACTCGGCACCGACGAGCTTTACAAGATGCGCCTGAAGATCGGCATGATGTTCCAGGTCAGCGGCCTGTTCACCGACATGACGGTCTACGACAACCTGGCCTTCCCGTTGCGCGAGCACACCGACCTGCCTGAAGAACTGATCCACGACCTCGTGCTGATGAAGCTGCATGCGGTCGGCCTGCGCAATGCCCGGCACCTGAAGCCGAGCGAACTGTCGGGCGGCATGGAGCGACGCGTGGCACTGGCGCGCGCGATCGTCGCCGACCCCCCGCTGGTGATCTACGACGAGCCGTTCGCCGGCCTCGACCCGATCTCGCTGAACACCATCGCCAACCTGATCCGCAAGCTGAACGATGCGCTGGGCACCAGCTCTATCGTCGTCACCTACGACCTGGCGGAATCGCTGAAGATCGTGGATTACATCTATTTCCTCCACGACGGCGTCGTGGCCGCACAAGGCACCGTGGATGAGCTGACCAACTCGCAAGACCCCATCATCCACCAGTTCCTGCATGCCGAACCGGACGGCCCGATCTCGTTCCAGTTTCCCAGCCAGCCCTACGCAGAAGATTTGAATCTCAAGGCGTGACGGAGTGCCGCAGCGCGGTTCATGTCACATCCCGGAGACATAATTCGCAATGTCTTCGATCTCTTCGTCAGACAGTGAAGCGGCGATCATCGGCATCATGCCGCTGGCTTCGTTATTGCGTGCGCCGCTGGCAAAATCCTTGAGCTGCTTGATCAGATAATCCCTGTGCTGGCCGCCGATCACCGGCGCATCGGGATTGCCCGGGCCTGCGCCTTTGCCTGTCGCGCCGTGGCAATTCGAGCAGCCGTTGCCGGTGGTGAAGCGCCCCTGGCCTGACTCGCTATGCACCGCGCTGTCGCCCTTCATGAGCTTCTGGCTTGCGAAATAAGCCGAAATGTCGAGCAGGTCCTGCTCATCGGTAACGGTCGCCGCCATATCGCTCATCACCGGGTCCTTGCGCGACCCCGCCTTGAAATCCCGGATCTGTTTCTGGATATAGGCGGCATACTGCCCGGCCAGCTTGGGAAAAGTCCCGCTGGCGCTATTGCCATCCTCTCCGTGGCAACCCTGACACATCGCGGACTTGGCCTTGCCCGCCTCAGGATTGCCCTTGCCGATACGCAGCTTGACCGCCGCCTCGCTATCGTCGGCACATGCAGCCGCAGCGAACAACATGAAGACCAGACCGGACACTGCATTGAGACGGACGCGTGACATTTTTTCTCCCTGAACATTGCACGAATGAAGACCACGACTGCTACTGCAAAATTTCCGGTGAGCCCGGCCTGCGCTTACTTCCGCTCCACCCGGTCGGCCAGCAACGCATTCCACCGCGCTCTTGCCCACTCGTTGCCATTCTGCGCGGCCAGCGCCAGCCATTTTTCGGCTGCGGCGAAATCCTGTTCCACGCCGCGGCCCAGCAAGTAGCAATCGCCCAGGCTCCCCTGCGCAGCGGCATTGCCCTGCTCGGCCGCCTTGCGATACCAGAACGCCGCCTGCCTGTAATCCTGCGTCACACCCCGGCCCATCTCGTACATCACCGCGAGGTTGTTCTGCGCCCCGACGTGGCCTTGCCCGGCGGCTTGTGCATACCAGCGCACCGCCTGCGGATAGTCCCGTACCGTTCCCCAGCCCAGCTCGTACATCAGGCCGAGATGCTGCTGCGCATCGGCATGGCCCTGTTCGGCAGCCTTGGTGTACCAGTGCAACGCCTGCCCGTAGTCTTCTTCCGCCAGGCCCATCGCGTTCTCGTACATGAACCCGAGGTTGTATTGCGACCTGGCATCGCCCTGTCCGGCGGCCTTGCCATACCAGAACAGCGCTTTCCTGTAATTCAGGCCTACGCCGATACCGACGCTGTACAGATTGCCGAGGTAGCGTTGCGCATCGGCATGCCCCTGCTCGGCGGCCCTGGTGTACCAGAACTCGGCCTGTCTGTAGTCCTGCGCGCCCCTGCGCAGCGCTTCGTAGATCACCCCGGTCCGGTATTGCGCGCTGGCGTCGCCCTGTTCGGCCAGCGGCAGCATCTCCTGCAACGCGGTCGCGTAATCCTGTTTGTCGTAAGCGGCCAGGCCCTCGTCATACCCGGCAAAGGCCGGTGCTGCCAAAAAGCAAAGCCATATGGCCAGCCATGCACGAACACGACTCAATAGCGCCCCTGGCTCTTGGAGATGTAATTGGCCAGCTCCCTGCTCTCCTGATTCATCCGCGACAGATTGGCATGGGTTACGCGGAACAGCGCGCGCATCACCTTGTAGGCGAGACGCGGATGGTCATCCAGCAAGGCCTCGAAGTCCGCCGGGGTCAGCGTGCAGACCGTGGCATCACCCACCGCACGCAGCGTCGCCTTGCGCGGCGACTGCTCGACGAAAGCGCGGGTGCCGGCGCACTCGCCCTCCTGCATCGTGTACACCGTGTGCTCCACGCCTTCGGCATCCTTGCTGGTGACGGCGAGCTTGCCCGCGGCAAGCACGAACAGCGTCCGGTCGGCCTCGCCTTCTTTCACCAGGAATTCGCCGTCCTTCAGATGGCGCACGCCCATCTTCGCCCCCAGCAGCCTGGCCTCGTCTTCGGTCAGTTCGGTTCCCACCATTGAATTACGGACCAGCTTATAGTCTGCGACTGCGCTCATTGCTCAACTCCTCCTATCCATGTTGATCGGTGAAACAGATGGTACGTCAATTCATATCCATCAGTGAAACTGATGCGATGCGTAACCCATGAGTCGCTTCAATCCGGAATCTCAGGCTCGACGAGATTGGCGAGCTGCGCGAGCGACTCCTGCCAGCCGAGATAGCACATCTCGAGCGGGATCGCCTCGGGTATCCCTTCTTGCACGATAGCGATCTCGGTTCCGCACGACACCTGTGTCAGCGTCACCGTCGTCTTCATTGCCCCGGGCAGGTTGGGATCGTCGAACTTGTCCGAATAGCAGATCCTTTGCGCGGGCACGAGCTCGAGATACTCGCCGCCGAACGAGTGGCCGTTGCCTGTCGTGAAATTCGTGAACGACATCCTGAAGGTGCCGCCGACCCTGGCATCCATGTGATGAACCTTGCAGGTGAAACCATAGGGCGGCAGCCACTTGGCCATCGCCTCCGCGTCCAGGAATGCCTTGTAGATGCGCTCCGGTTTTGCGCGGAGCACGCGATGAAGATGGATGGTGCCTGTGCTCATGATCTGCCTCCTTTCGATTCAACGCTCGATGAGATTGGGGCCTCACATTTGAAAAGACGACTCTAGTGCTTTTACTTACTCTTCACAAAACTATTGCGATGCTGACCCCTTTGAGGGCTCCAGATTATTTCCCTGCTGGCACCGGTTTGGGTTGCGGTTTCTTGCCCTTTGATTCCTTGCGCTTGTCTTTGCTTCCCATGATGATCACTCCTTGGTTATTGACGGTGATTCACTGCAAACAATTCGACTCCGGTACTTTTCACTAGTGAACCGTTACCACAATCGGCTCGCTACGAGTAATGATCATAGTGTGCTCGAACTGGGCGGAAAGATTCCCCGGCATCCCCACTAGCGTCCAGCCATCGTCAGCTTCCGTAACCGTTCTGCTCTTGGTAGAAAGAAAAGGCTCGATGGCGATGACCATGCCTTCTTTGAGAACACGCTGATCGCGCGGGTCGTAGAAGCCAACGATATGTTCGGGCTCTTCGTGGATGGCTCGACCGACGCCATGACCGCCGAGGTTCTCGATGATCCGCAAGCGATGCGTATCGGCGACTTGTTCTATTGCCCTGCCGATGCGGTTGAGCGGTTGCCCCGCCCTTGCCACCTTGATCGCTTCCGCCAGCGCAACGCGCGTTGCATGGCACAACCTCGTCTTGATCGGCGTGCTGGGCGGAACCACCTTGGTGCCGCCAGTGTCTGCAAAATAGCCATCCAGCTCCGCAGAGACATCCACATTCACCAGATCGCCCGCTTTGATGATGCGCCCGCCCGGCACACCATGCGCCGCCTGCTCGTTCACACTGATGCAGGTAGCCCCCGGAAAATCATAAGCCAGCTGCGGCGCAGACCGCACGCCAAATTCGGCAAGCATCCTCGCCCCGATGGCATCCAGTTCAGCGGTTGTCATGCCCGGCTCGATCGAATCAAGCATGCGGTGCAGCACCAGCGACACGATACGGCCGATGCGTTGCAGGGCGACGATGTCTGATTGGGATTCAATTGTCATTGTTGGTTCCTGTTAAATTTTTCACCAAAATCGTGGTCTGTCCCCGATTATTGCCAAGCTGCTCCCGCGTATATTCGGGAATGTCCTTGGTCATCCTTGCTTGTAGATCGTTTTTTCATTTCGAGCGCCTTTCGCGCACTCAAGCCGCCAACGGCTCAAAGCGATGTATCTGCGCCAGTTCGCCGGACAATTCCTTGGCCGCTTCTTCGGTATCGTAGTCCGCCTGCAAGCCCATCCAGAAGCCGCTCGTCGTGCCGAAGAAGGCAGCAAGGCGCAATGCCGTATCCGCCGTGATCGCGCGCTTGCCGGAGCAGATCGCCGAGATGCGCGCTTCGGTCACACCGATTTCTTTTGCCAGCCGGTATTGAGAGATACCGAGAGGCAGCAGGAATTCCTCGCGCAGCACTTCGCCGGGATGGATGTTGCGCAGTTTCTTTGTTTTGCTCATAGCTTTTGCTCCTCAATGGTAGTCGCAGATTTCTACACGACTGGCCTGCCCTTCGTTCCATTCAAAGCACACGCGCCATTGGTCGTTGATGCGGATGCTCCACTGGCCGGCGCGTTTGCCTTTCAAGGCTTCCAGACGATTGTTCGGCGGGATGCGCAAATCCTCGATCCGCTGCGCGTTGTGCAACATACGCAACTTACGCCGCGCCACGTCCTGAATCTGGTCAGGAAGTCGGCGAGAAAATTCGCCAATCCAGACCTTAAGAGTGTCTTCGTCGTGAAAGTCGATGATCATGGGAGACAATACTATCGCTGCACGACAGTAGCGTCAAGTGAGTTGAGCTGAGGTAGTGATGCTACGAAGCTAGACCTGGCCCTGCGCTTTCTTGGTGATATGAATAAACAAGCACGCCTCAAACTTACTTGCCTGCTGACTCTATTAGCTCACTCAAGAAAACTATTGCGATGCTGACCACTTTAACTCCGTGGACATGGTCTGCCTCCTTTCGATTCAACGCTCGATGAGATTGGGAGCCTAACACTGAAACAATTCGATTCCGGTACCTTTTGTCGCCTTCTAGCGAGCAAGACGGTTGAGCAATACCGTCTGCAAATCGCGCCGACTATCCAGCACCGCCATGATCAACACCTGCCGATTATCAACCCGGTAAACGATGCGCCATGGCGCGCTGATCAACTCCCTGTATTGCGAGATGCCGGTATGCAACAACTCGGGCGCAACGCGACCGCGATTGGGCAAGGTGATCAAAAGTGCTGCTTTGTTTTCCAGCTTCTGCAAGATCGCCAGCGCATCGCCAATACTATCCTGCGCAATGTACTCGACGATCTCCGTCAAATCCTGCTGTGCCGTGTGCGTCCACAGCACCTGATATTTCTTGGCTTCAGCCACGCTGCTGCTTCAGCAAAGACGCGCGCAAACCATCGAAAACCTTGGCTTGCGGAGTGACACGATTCTTCTGCACATCGGCCTCGCCCTGCACCATCAACTTCAACATCAGGAAGGCATCTTGCTGAGCCCGGTAGG
Organism: Nitrosomonadales bacterium; assembly: GCA_016197305.1. Lineage (GTDB taxonomy): Bacteria > Pseudomonadota > Gammaproteobacteria > Burkholderiales > Gallionellaceae > Gallionella. The sequence continues at coordinate 9,513 of JACPVZ010000099.1, forward strand.
TTGCATAGTCCTGCACCACCGCACTCGCCGAACCGTTCTGCGTCAAAATGATATTGGCTCCCCCGCGCGTCTCCTGCAACAAACGGCTGGCGGAAGTTTTGAAATCGGTCAGGCTGATGATTTGCTCTTGCATGATAGGACACCGAATAAAGACTGAATACGGTCATTCTAACGAGAGTAGAAATAAAGGCAAGGTGAATCAAAAACTATTGCGATGCTGGCCCCTTAAGTTACTGATCGATCTGCGCCAGCAGCACGACATAGTTCTTGCCGTACTTCTTCGCGCACTTGGGGCAAGTCGTGTAATAGAAATACAGCTTGCTGAAACGCTTGCCCTCGCTGCTCATCCACGCCTTCATCTCTTTCACCCAATGCCCGACCTCGCTGAACGGGCCTTCGAATACCTTGCTCATGAACGTGCCAGAGAGGGTGGCCATCGCCGCACCGGGTACATCCTTTCCGACTTCGACGTACACATCCGCACCCCACAGGGAGTTCTCGTCGGTCAGCATCACAGGCGCTTCGAGTTTCGCTCCGGCCGCGCGGATGGACGCATCCATCCGCGTCATCACTGCGCCGTAGTTGAGGGGAATGTGAAACAGAGAGGTCACGCGATCTTGCATGAAGCGCTTGCCCTGCCAGGTGACAGTCTTGCCATCCCAGGGATCGGGATTGAAACGCGGGCAGCAGGTTTGGTCATCGCTAGTCATGAAGCACTCCCTTTATTCACGATCCGTTCACACAAACAATTCGAGTCCGACCCCTTTAATTTAGCTCACCACCTCCGGCGTAAAGAAATTGCGTTGCGTGAAATAGGCATGCGGCGCATAGACGGGATCGACCGGCTTCTTGATCGGCATCGCATTCAACACCGTCACCGCGCTGGCCACACCGCAATAGGTTTGGTTTTCCTGATTCGTGAACCACGGAATGAGCTGCCAGTAATCTTCATCGTGCGCTATCCTGGCGCGCAACGGCTTGCCCGCATCCGAGTTCCAGTAGATCACCTCGGGCTCTGCCGCAGCGACGGTGAGCGGGCGCGCGGCAAGCAGTATGAGAAAGAGGAAGGAGAGAGAAATTTTCATTGTGATTTTTTTACAAACTATTGCGATGCTGACCCCATTAGCTCCCTCGGAGCTAATAATGTGAAACCATTGGGAGGCCTGCAAGTTTCTTTTCCCAGTCGTCTATCTTCTTTGCTGTATCAGCTATATCTTTCTGTTGGCGTTTTTGAAATTCTGCCATTGCGAAATCATTGGTTTTCGCCTTAAGTCCTTCGTCAAAAGTTTTAGCGAGTGGTTTAGCCACCTCTTCCCGAAATTGCTCCATGACTTCATT
>JACPVZ010000099.1:10869-14095 GCA_016197305.1 Nitrosomonadales bacterium
ATATAACAACCGAATTAAAACCATAGCCTTATTAATTGCCACGTTGGCTGTCTGTCTATTTTTGCTGAAGTCTTGCAAAGTAAGCGAATCAAAATTTGGGCTTTGTAGCTGAAGCAGGCAGGCAAGTGCAGCTTCATCAACTGCATTAAGTGTTTTTTCACGTGTAGCAAGCTGCCACTGCCTCTCAGCAGTGACTGTTGCTGATGATATGAGCCAATTCGGACATAACTGGGACGCAAGGAAAGCTGCAAGTAAGAGCAGGAATAATTTGGATTCGGAAACATGAGAGACCAATTCCCAAAGGGTTCCTTTTCTTTCATTTGCAGCTTCAAGATTTTCTTTCATGTTTTAGCTCTCCTTTAAAACATTGCTGCAATGAAAGAAGTCAGCTCCGCTTTGTCTCCGACACCTGCGCCATTTGAAAACTATTTCGATGCTGCCCCTGTTAGCTTTCCCCATCACCATAAATCGAGGCCTGTCCTTGAGATTTTGCAGTTCAGGAGGAGAAAGAATGCGATGCTGACCCCATTAGCTCATGATTGTTTAAGCGGCTGACAACACATGAGTATTTCTTAGGAATCTTTCAATTTGCTCCTTAATATGCACAAACCCCTCTAATGATCCATTCCGTGCCAGACGATAACAAAGCGAGTCGCGACTCACATTCCCTATATCAACTTTTGATCGAAGGTAATGGTACAAAAGCGCTAAGATAAACTTTCCACCAATGTTCGTCGTACCATTTTGGAAATTAGCGGACAGGAGAAAAAACATATGCGCCTCAAACTCCGCATCATTTTTAAAATAATTATTTCTTAACAAAAGCTCTCTAACCTTACGCTCATAGGCTAATATCTTAGCGTCATCGATCTCCCAAACAGCACCATCTTTTGAATATTCTTCTGGTTTACAGTCGCAATTCTTTATACCTAAATCGAAATACTGTGCAACAAAAAATAAGCAAAAGAGGGGCGCAATTCTCGGAATTGATCTCTGCAGAAACGAATTGAACTCTATTCTCTCTTCAAGCTCCTTCCTTTTCTTCTTTGGCGTACTGTCTACTGCAATCTGTACTACTGCATTTTCTTCAATCAGAAGATTCTCTACAGAGTACTGGCTTAAATAAAAAAGATTATCTATAGCCAGCACTTTTCCATGCAAATCATCAAAATCTTTATCTACGATATAAATAGATCTATTAGCTTTGGCCTGATTGACTGGATCATTGACATGCCTAATTACAGCCTCTTTCCCCCCCAATGGGAATATCTGAGAAATTCTGACTTCCGGAAATAATCTACCCAGAATTTCGAAATAAAGATTTTCTTGATCTTCATCTTCAACGTAAAAATTTACGTCATTAAATTCGCCCCAGAATATATCTCTGGCCGCGCGCCCCACCTCTGAATATGATGGAATGCTCTCCATGGAAGAAATATTCACAATCGTTACGGGAGCAAAACCAAGCAATCTCTCTTGTACTTTCCAACAATCTCTGGAGAGTGAGTTGCCAGTAATAGCTGCGTTGAATTTGGCTTAAGCCTAAGGAATGCATCCGTGAACATGGTTTGCCATTTTGGATGCAGTGAAAGCTCGGGCTCGTCTACAATAAAAATGCGGTTGTCTTCGGCAACAAAGGATAAGAAAGTAAAAAGAATCAGAATTTGCTTTTCTCCGGATGAGAGATTTTCTATAGATCGAACACCCTTGATTAGAGAGCCATCTGGATTTAAAAAATTGAAACCGAGCACATTACCCGGCTCTGAAAAAGATACTTGTTTTTTGCTATCTATCAGAAATGCGTTAACCGTATCTAAATACTTCTTTAGGTTTGTATAGGCTTCTGCCGAATCTATTTCAAACTCATTAAATGCCTGCGCCATTTCTTCAATCTGCATGTATTGGCTAAAAAGCAAATCAGTAGAAACAGATTTTTCATCAGAATCTACAGACTTCTTCATCCGCCTAAAGAAAGATTTGATAGGAGAGGTAACGTCAATATCCCTGATGGAAGCAGAGAGATAGGTAATAACCTTCTTTTCCAGAAGATCAATATCCCTCTCAGTTTTAATTCTAATTTTACTTTTGCTTTTGCTCTCAATTCGCTCATTCGGCGCTCGAAGTGCGGACATTACAATTCGAGCCTTTAGGCGCTCATTTAAAGCAGTAACATCAAACTTATACTTGTTATAGCTAGTAGACGTTACCTCGCGAACCTTATGGAGAGGAGATTTGTTATTGCTTCGGCGTCGTGTTGTGAAATGTTGCTCCATTTCCAAATAGACCCTGTTATTTGCCTCAGCAGACATTGAGCGATCAAGTGCAATAACAACGGGCTTAGGCAATGCTGCCAAAAAATTCCACAAAGGTAGTTCGGATCCCTCCGGCCCAAGCCCATCATAACGCTCTAACAAATCTTCAAGTTCCTGAGGCTCTATTGAACCGGGTGGACGGATCAATTTTACTGTGATTGGAGCCAACACCTTTCTACCGCCCTTGAAATTCAACGATAGTTTGGTTTGTGTTTGAGTTGCTTCAAGTATGCAATGCTGATCCTGATATGTGAAATGTAGTTCAAGCTTCTCAAAATACGTAGTTGATAGCCGCTGAAAATTTGGCGCAAGAAGCCAATCTATAACGTTTAATACGCTAGTTTTTCCACTACCATTAATTCCAACCAAAAGGTTGAGGCCTTCATTAAATTCGACAACTTTATCTAGCGTTCCATAAAGTTTTTTCATCACTACTTTGGTTAAATGCATGGCACTCCACTCCCAGTTAATCTACTGCTAGCAATAGGAATCAATAGAAGCAGCCTCTTTTGATTTCCACCTCACACCCCTTCTTACCTTCGCGCTATTTATATTCCTCCAGAAATAATCGGGGGCAATACTTTTTAATTCTCCCCGATCATTCTTAAATGATCTGCTTATCGGCTTATACCGAATCCGCTTAGGCTTGGCGCCCTCTGATGAAACTACTAGCCATTCGACTAAGGCCGCCACAGAACGGCGGCCAAGTCGCTGGTTATTCCCCCAAGCGTTCCTCTTGTCCATTTTTTATCGGCTGATAGGTTTGTAGCGTATCCGTTTGGGCTTGGCTCCTTCCTCACCCAGCCGCTTCTTCTTGTCCGCCTCATATTCCTGATAGTTGCCGTCGAAGAACACCCATTTGGAATCGCCTTCGCAGGCAAGGATGTGGGTGGCGATGCGGTCGAGGAACCAGC
>JACPVZ010000067.1 GCA_016197305.1 Nitrosomonadales bacterium
GCAACAGCTGCACGACAAACATATCGAAGCTACTCTCACGCCCTACTCGCCGATCGGCATACGCCTCAAGGAAAAAATCCCGCTGAACAAAGACGCGCTATTCACCGAAGGCAAGGTCGAGGTGCAGGACGAAGGCAGCCAGCTGCTCGGTTTCCTGCTCGCGCCAAAGCGCAACGACATGGTGGTGGATTTCTGCGCCGGCGCCGGCGGCAAGACGCTGATGCTGTCCGCGCTGATGAATTCGCAGGGACGTTTGTATGCGATGGACGTTTCGGAAAAGCGCCTGGCCAACCTGAAGCCGCGCCTGAAGCGCTCCGGTGCCAGCAACATCCAGCCGATGCTGATCGCGCACGAGAACGACCTGAAGGTGAAACGCCTTGCGGGCAAGATCGACCGCGTGCTGGTGGATGCACCGTGCAGCGGTCTGGGCACGCTGCGCCGCAATCCCGACCTGAAATTCCGCCAGTCGCCGGGCAGCCTGGAAGAGCTGACGCAGAAGCAGGCGGCGATCCTCGCCTCGGCCAGCCGCCTGGTGAAAAAAGGCGGGCGTCTGGTCTATGCCACCTGCAGCATCCTGCCGGAAGAGAACCAGCAGATCGTGCAGGGCTTCCTCGCCGCGCATCCCGATTTCAAGCTGCTGCCGGCCGGCGAAATCTTGCAGCAACAGAAGATCGCGCTGGAGATGGGCGATTATCTGGAGCTGCGCCCGCATCTGCACGACACCGACGGCTTTTTCGCCGCGGTGCTGGAACGCACCTGATCCGGGCATCACGCCGCGATAACGCGCATGGTTTCGGTCACACACAAGTTCGCCGCGCTGAGCAGCCAGGACCACGCCAACATCCAGTCCTGGCTGGATGCGCTGGCCGGCACTTTTTCAGCAGCCGAGATCGACGTGATCCGCCGCGCCTGCGAGCTGGCCGCACCGCTCTACGCCGGACAGGTCGAGCTCACCGGCACACCGCTGTTGCAGCATGCGCTGGGTGCAAGCGCCATCCTCGCCGGGATGAACATGGATCACGAGACGCTGGCCGCGACCATCCTGCATGCGGTGCCGAATTACCTTGAAGATTGGCATGAAAAACTGACCGCTGCATTCGGCGCCAACGTGACCGTACTGGTCGAAGGCATCGCGCGGATGGAGCAGATCCAGCAGTTCAGCGAGATGCGCAGCCCGTCGGAAAAAGACAAGAAGGCCGATGGCCAGCAGACCGAGAGCCTGCGCAAGATGCTGCTGGCGATGGTGCAGGACATCCGCGTGGTGCTGATCAAACTGGCCGAACGCACCCAGACGCTGCGCTGTCTGTCGGGCGCCGACGCCCGGCAGCAGCAGCGGGTCGCGCAACAGACCCGCAGCCTGTTCGCGCCGCTGGCGAACCGGCTCGGCGTATGGCAGATCAAGTGGGAGCTGGAAGACCTGTCGGTGCGCTATCTGGAGCCCGAGCTCTACAAAAAAGTCGCCAAGCTGCTGGATGAGCGCCGCATCGACCGCGAACAATACATCGCCGCCGTGGTCGCGCAACTGCAGCAAGCCCTGCAACAGGCCGGCATCCATGCCAGCGTGACCGGCCGCCCCAAGCACATCTACAGCATCATCAACAAGATGAAGCGCAAGCAGGTGGATTTCAGCGAGCTCTACGACGTGCGCGCGGTGCGCATCCTGATCGATGACGGCCCGAACGACCTCGGGGACTGTTATGCCGCGCTGAGCCTGGTGCATGAACTGTGGCCGCCGATCGGCGGCGAGTTCGACGACTACATCGCCCATCCCAAGAGCAACAACTACCGCTCGCTGCACACCGCGGTGATCGGCCCTCGCGCGCTGGCGCTGGAGGTGCAGATCCGCACCCGCGAGATGCACCAGCATTCCGAGCTGGGGGTCGCCGCGCACTGGCGTTACAAGGAAGGCAAACAATCCGACAGCAAGTTCGACGAGAAGATCGTCTGGCTGCGCCAGATCCTCGAATGGAAGGAAGACCTCGCGGCGCGTGGCGACCTGCTGGAGCAATTCAAGAACGAGCTGTTCCATGACCAGGTCTATGTGCTCACCCCGCAGGGCAAGGTGATCGACCTGCCCAGGGGCGCGACCCCGGTGGATTTCGCCTATCTGCTGCACACCGATCTGGGCCACCGCACCCGCGGCGCCAAGGTGAACGGCAGCATCGTCCCGCTGAACTACAAGCTGCAGAACGGCCAGCGCGTCGAGATCCTGACCGCCAAGCAGGGCGCACCCAGCCGAGACTGGCTCAACCCGTCGCTGGGCTACCTGCAGAGCTCGCGCTCGCGCGCCAAGGTGCGCGCCTGGTTCAAGAGCCAGAACTACGACGACAGCATCGCGCAGGGCCGCGTACAACTGGACCGCGAGCTGCACAGGCTGGGCATCGCGACGATCAACCAGGAAAAGCTCGCGCAGCGCCTGCACTTCAACAAGCTGGAAGATTTCCTCGCGGCGCTCGGGCGCAACGAGCTCACCCCGCACCGCATCGCCACCGCGATCCAGGCAGAGCTGCCCAACAAGCAGCTGGATATCGCCAAACCGGTCGTGCACAAGACCTCGGGGCACCGCGCAACCGGAGCGGACATCACCGTCGGCGGCGTGGGCAACCTGATGACCAAGATGGCCAAGTGCTGCAGCCCTGCAAAGCCCGATGTGATCGTCGGCTATGTCACGCGCGACCGCGGCATCACGATACATCGCCAGGATTGCGCCTTCATGCAGCGCCTGAAGGATGGCAGGCAGGAGCGCGTGCTCAGCGCCAAATGGGCCGAGTAGCAAGTCCAAAACAATGGATGGCGAACAATTACAACTTCTGGTCACCCAGACCATGCCCTACGGCAAATATCAGGGCCGCCTGATCGCCGATCTGCCCGGCAACTATCTGAACTGGTTCGCCCGCACAGGCTTCCCGCCCGGCGAGCTCGGCCGCCTGCTGGCGCTGATGCATGAGCTGGATCACAACGGCCTGTCCGCGTTGCTCGACCCGCTGCGCCAGCGTTGAATCGGTGCAGCGCTCATGCTGCGGCGCTCCGGCGCCCTTCATCAATCCGGTATTGCCAATAAATCATTTTGGGTTCATGCTTCCCTTCCCCCGGAAAAACAATTGCGGGGATGCAGATTCGCTGTTCGTGGTCCGTACCTTAACGAGGGAGGAATATCATGAAGCTGGAATATGTACGCAGCATCGCCAAGTCCCGGGGTGTCCATCCCGGCAAACTCTCAAAAACCGCACTCATAAAAACAATCCAAACGAACGAAGGAAACTTCGACTGCTTTGCAACCGCCTATGCCGGAGAATGCGATCAGGGAGACTGCATGTGGCGCGAGGATTGTTTTGAATGTGCTCAAAAAGGAGAACTATCATGAACCTGGTCAAATGGGATCCATTCAGGGAACTGGAAGAGGTTTCCAACCGCCTGAACCGCATCTTCGGGCGCACCCCGGCCCGCACCGAGAGCGACAACGGAATGCTGGCCGTCGCCGACTGGATGCCTTCGGTCGACATCAGCGAGACCGATGCGGCATACCTGATCAAGGGCGAAATCCCCGGCGTCAACAAAGAGGATGTCAAAGTCACGATACAGGACGGCATGCTGACGATACAGGGCGAACGCAAGCAGGAGAAGGAAGAAAAAGGCAAGAAGTTTCACCGCGTCGAGTGTTCATATGGCAGTTTCGTGCGCAGCTTCCGGGTGCCGGACGATGCCGACGACAGCAATGTAAAGGCCGAATTCAAGGACGGTATGCTCAACGTCACGCTGCCCAAGTCGGCAAAGGTAAAACCAAAGGCGATCAACGTGTCCGTGTCATAACAACATCCCTGCAATCTTGCGTGAATATACCTGCGTTAAAGAAAGGAGACTGCCATGAACCATTCATCACACCCACCCGGATTCCAACTCATCCGGCGCGACCGCTTGTTGCAGGAAGCGGTGCATGACAGTTACAAGACCAAGGGCAAGCTCCACGAGCCCACGCTCTGCCCGGATTGCGGCGCGGTATTTCATGCGGGGCACTGGCAATGGTCGGCCAAACCCAAAGGGGAAACGCACCAGGCATGCTGCCCGGCCTGCCACCGGGTACGCGACAGGTTTCCGGCGGGCTATGTATCGCTGGATGGGGATTTTTTCGCGGCACACGAACAGGAAGTATTGCAGCTGATACACCACCATGAAGCGCGGGAAAAAGCCGAGCATCCTTTGCAGCGCATCATGGACATCGAGAAAACAGAGCATGGCACCGTAATCACCACGACCGACATCCATCTGGCGCGCGGCATCGGCGATGCGTTGCATCATGCCTACCAGGGCGGCTTGGAATTCCATTACAACCCGGAGCAGAACCTGCTGCGGGTGAACTGGACGCGCTGAGCGCCTCCGCGTCTTTACGCGCCGCTTTATATCTCGACGAACTCCAGCGCGTTGCCGTCCGGGTCGCGGCAGAACAGCGCAGGGCGACACGACTTGCTGAGGGTATAGGCAACCCCCGCCGCATCCAGCCGCTCCATCAACTGCGCCAGATCGGACACCGACAGCGCGACATGCCTGTCCCTGCCGCCGTGCTCAGGCCGCTGCAAACCGGCTTCCGGATCGGGCAGCGCCATCAGATGTATCTGCTGGCCGACGGCGACGTCGTACCACACGCCGTCGAACCCCATCTGCGGACGTTTTGGGTCCGGGTTCAGGCCGAGCGTGCCTTCGTAAAAAACACGCGACCTGGCCAGGTCAGAGGTCAGAAAAGTGGCGTGCAGCAGCGCGGAGATTTTCATCGCAGGCGCTATACCTTGACCGGCACGACCTTGCCGGCTGCCTGCTTGGCGCGATCGCGCGCCTGACCGATATCGTTGCCGGTGGCCAAGGCCACGCCCATGCGGCGGCGCGCGAAGGATTCCGGTTTGCCGAACAGCCGCAGCTCGCTGCAAGGCACACGCAGCGCCTCGGCCACGCCCTGGAACGCGATACCTTGCGCCTCGTGCCGGCCGTAGATCACCGCCGAGGCGCCCGGTGCGCGCAGCGCGGTATCGACCGGCAGACCGAGGATCGCGCGGGCGTGCAGCTCGAATTCGTTCTGCACCTGCGTACACATCGTTACCATGCCGGTGTCGTGCGGGCGAGGACTGACCTCGCTGAACCACACCTCGTCGCCCTTGACGAACAGCTCGACACCGAAGATACCCAGGCCACCCAGATCGTCGGTGATTTTTTTGGCGATGTCGCGCGCACGCTGCAGGGCCAGCGGCGACATGGCTTGCGGCTGCCAGCTTTCCACATAATCGCCGTGCACCTGCACATGGCCGATCGGCTCGCAGAAATGGGTTGCCGTGCTGCCGTCCGCGGCCAGTGCGCGCACGGTGAGCTGAGTGATCTCGTAGTCGAAATGAATCATGCCCTCGACGATCACCCTGCCCCGGTTCACGCGGCTGCCGTGAGCGGCATAGTCCCATGCCGCCTCCACCTCGGCGGCGCTGTCCACCCTGGATTGCCCCTTGCCGGACGATGACATCACGGGTTTGACGATGCACGGGTAGCCGATATGGTCTATCGCGGCGCGCATCTCGTCCAGGCTGTCGGCGAAACGATACGGCGAAGTCGGCAGCCCCAGCGTCTCGGCAGCCAGGCGACGGATACCCTCGCGGTTCATCGTCAGGCGCGCCGCGCGTGCGGTCGGGATCACCCGCGCCAGCCCCTGTTGCTCGATCTGCTCCAGCATGTCGGTAGCGATCGCTTCGATCTCCGGCACGATCAGATGCGGCTTTTCCTGCTCGATCAGCGCGCGCAGCTGCGCGCCGTCCGCCATATTGATCACATGGGCGCGATGCGCTACCTGATGTCCGGGCGCATCGGCATAGCGGTCCACCGCGATAGTTTCCACACCGAGACGCTGCAGCGCAATGATGACTTCCTTGCCCAGCTCGCCGCTGCCGAGCAGCATGACACGGGTTGCGGAGGGGGTGAGCGGCGTACCTAGGATGAGCTGTTTCATGGCATTCAATAACGATTGGGAATACGCGGAATTATACAGCGCCCGGCCTGCCTGGCAGTCAGCAGTGCGCGCTCCACCATGCTCACAACCGTGACCGCGCAGAGCAACGCTATTGCGCCTGTTTGCTCAGCCGGAGGTATTGCTGCCTGGCTTCCTCCGCCTTGGCATCGTTGCCCAACGCCTGATGCGCGGTTGCGATGGCCGCCCAGGCGTCGGCATGATCCGGGTAGGTGTCGAGTTCATGCTGCGCCTGTTCCAGCATCTGCTCCCATATCTGGCGTTTATCCAGCCCCTCTTCACCAGCCAGATCTGCGCGCAAGAACAGCAACCCGGAATTTTCGCGCACGACCAAACGCCATTGGCTGTTGTTGGACAGCTGCCCGACCAAAGGAATGACCCGGCCAGAAAACTGCATCACCGTCGGCGTAAAAATCGCATCAATACGGTATTGCGCCACGATATTTTCCCACCCGGCATCGGCGCGGAAGATCGCATCGTGCAGCTCTACCGCGCGGTTCGTTCCCGTATCATGCCCGTCAACGAATATCATAAACTTCGACCCCAGCGCCCAGGCCAAAAAACCGCCGTAGTCGTAAAAATTGAGCACATTCCCCCCCGGCAGGCGCTGCTCCAGATAAGCGGCGGATTTTTCCGGGAACGCTCCCGGCATCGGTCCACTCCCCAGCTGTTTCTGCCAGACAGGCAGTGCAAGCAACGCAGCCAGCACAACAAACGCACCGGCATAGCGCATGCGTGACGAGATCACGACCGGGGAAAACCGCAGCGCGGAGCGCACCAAAGGACCCAGCAGCAGCAACGCGAACAGCCCGATATTGCGCACATATAGAAAGGTCAGGGTGCCGAACAGGATCACCAGCAGGCTGCCGCTGATGCGACGCTCGCGTTGAACAAACATAGCCAGCACGGCGCACACCACCATGAACACATAAACATCGGCGTACTCCGTTTCCATCACCGGCAGGAATTCGGTGATCCCTGCCATCAGCTCCTGCGCCGAGGACAGGTAATTGAACGGCACCGCGACCTGCTGCCATCCATAAGGATTAATGCAGGCCAACGCCAGCGTAACCAGCGCTACTGCCACCAATGTCAGAACCACCTGGCTACGGGTGGAGCCGTGCGGCGGCGCAAAGCACAGCTCGACCGCATAAGCGCCCAGCAGCGGCAGCAGGAGCGCGACCGACGGATGCAGCTGAATCAGCAGCCACCCGGACAGCGGGATGATCAACAGCCAACGCCTGCCCCCCTGCACAGCATATTTCTCCAATGCCCATAGCGTCGCCGCCATCGCAAGCAATAGCGCGGTTTCAGCTCGATAGTTGATGCGTGACGTCATCCACCAGGCCACCAATGCCAGGACGGACAATGCAACAGGATGTAGCCGCTCGCGCTTCCCCATCGCTGCGCCATAAGCCAATGCCAGCATCGCGGCGCGCAGCGTGGCATTGAGCGCCGCCATGCCGGCATAGCCGCCCAATGCATACGCCCAGTGATAGATCAGGCCGAATCCCCATTCGATATAGGTGGCGGGCTGATCCAGCAATGGCAGCAGGTAAAAGATGGTATCGGGGATTTTTCCGGTGGCAGCAACCTCGCGGCCTTGCACCATGTAAAACCAGATATCGTAGTCGTCGATCGGACGCCAGAAAAACACCAGCAGCGCGGCAAAGACCACCGCCATTTCCAGCCAGCTCTTGGAGCAAGATCGCCCGGCGATGGGCGTTTCGTTACTCTGCACGGAAAATGTCGCGCAGGAATTTTGCTGCTGTGCCGGAGTGCTGTTCAAAACTGGGGAGTCCTTTCCTGCGCCGCGCCTTCAGGCGAAGATCAATCCGGAACGGTTATCTTTCGGGACTTTTCCGCGATACCGCCACGCTTGAGCATCGTCAGATACGCCGCTTCGTCGCACTCGATCACCTTGTCCAGGTAGGCGATATTTTTCTCGATCGATTCCATGTAGTAGTTGTTGTCCACCCCATAGACATCCTGAAAATGGAACGAGAGCATGGCATAGATACCCTGGTACACACTGTCGAGTTTTTCCCTTGTGAGCTGATAGAACTTCTTTGTCTGACGCAACATGTCGAGCATGTTCTGGTAATTGCCGAATCCAGCCTCCTTGAATTCCAGATACAGGAACAGCAATTTTTCCGGGTAGGTTCGATCCGCCATCTGCCCTGCCAGGTCGGCCGTGCCGACAATTTGCGCGAGACGCCGCGCACGCTGATCGGGAAACTCGATCTGCGCAAATTTCTGTACGGGATCGGTGCAGAGCATGATGGGCGCCAGACGCTCGGCCAGCTCGGCGGGCAGCCGCCGTGCCTCCACATAACGGCGCATGAAGGCGATGCCGCGCTGCACATGGGTCTGGGTGAACTGTGCGCCGGTACCGCTTTCCTCGCCGATCACCTGCGCATAACCGACATCATGCATCAGCGTCGCCATCATGGCCTGTGTGATGTCGTCATCATGCATAGTCGTTCCAGATACATGGATGCCATGCATCAGGCGGATCGCACACAGGGTCACATCCAGGGTATGCGGCAGATCATGGTACAGCGTCCTGATTTCGGTGTAGCCCATATATTCGCCGCGGAACAGATGCAGCACATCCTCATAGATGCTGCCCAGCAACGAAAAATCATAGCCGGGGCTGATACGCCTGATGATGTCGTTGGTTTTTCGCCAAGCAACATCCGGGGCATTGTTGGAGAACAGGCTGTTGATTTCGTCGAAGGTCGGCTGAGTCTTCATGTTCAGACACACAGTTTCCAAAACGGACATGGATTATGAATATTGTGACCGCATCTTACTAAACTGCGCTCATTTCCGCTCATGCGAATGCTGCCCGCCGACATGCAGATTACCCGACAGCAGGCTGGCCGTGATGATCAGCAGCCCCCCCAGCCAGTCGCGCATGGTCATCGCCTCTCCGGCAAGCACATAGGACGAGGCGGCGGCGACCACCAGTTCGAACAGGAACAGCACGACGGCGCGATTCGCCGCCAGTTGGGCCACGCCGTATTGCACCGCAAAGCTGGTGGCGCACAACACCAGCCCCAGCACTGCCAACAACAGCCAGGCTTGTGCTGTCATGACCTGCCAAGCCGCACCGCCCTGCGAGCCGATGATCGGAACGGTCAGCAACGCTGTGCCCAACAGCACGCAGTATGACTTGACCGAGACGCTCAGATGCGCGGCACGGCGCGATACCACATTCGAAAATGCGAAACTCATTCCCGCCGATAGCCCGATCCATTCCGAGACATTCTGCGGCAGGGGTATGCCCATTCTAGGCTCCCACAGCATGACGAAGGCGCCGCCCAGCGACAGCGCAATGACCAGATAGCCATAGCGATTGAGTTGCTCGGACAACAGCCAGTAGGAGAACAATATCGTCCACACCGGGGCGAGATAGAACAACAGCAACACCCTCATCACCTCGCCGTGCAGCATCGCCAGCACGTAGCCGAGGTTGGCCCATCCCGCGCTCAGCAGCAGCAAAATCCCCCACCATCCCAGCCCTGGCAGTTCACGCCACGCGCGCGGCAAAAAAAGCGTGACGCCCAGCAAGGCGAACAAATAACTGATCAAGGTCGCCTGTGGCCCGGGAAAACCGCCCTCCTGGAGCATGCGATAGGGATACCAGATCAGCCCCCAGACCAGCGCACCGGAGAGAATTCCGGCAACCGGCATGACATTTTGTTTTAACGACATTTTGTTTTGATGACATTTCATTTTAATGACATTTTGTTTGAATAACATTTCATTTTAATGACATTTCGTTTTAATGACATTTCATTTTAACAAAATTTCATTTTAATGACATTTCACTTCAAACA
>JACPVZ010000068.1 GCA_016197305.1 Nitrosomonadales bacterium
ATGGCGGACAAGTTTCAGCTTGCCGTTGAGCTCCATCAGGTCTTGCTCCTCGAAGTGAGACTCCACCAGAGTCCCGATCAACGTACCTACCACGAGAAGTACAAGGGTCGAGGCTGTTGAAAATAACAGCGTGAGACGGGAAGTGATCGACTTGGGTCTCATTGCGGCTCCGGAATTTCCAAGACATATCCCATGCCCCTAAGTGTTCGGATGAGCTTAGGCTCGAAATCATCGTCGATCTTTGCACGCAAACGACGTATGGCGACTTCGATCACGTTGGTGTCGCTGTCAAAGTTCATGTCCCATATCTGGGATGCGATCAGCGAACGGGGCAGAACCTCTCCCTGGCGTCGCAGCAATAATTCGAGCAGAGCGAATTCCTTAGCCGTAAGATCGATACGTTTCCCTGCACGTGTCACCCTACGCCGCAGCAGATCCAATTCCAGATCGGCGGCCTGAAGCAGTTGCGGTTCATTGGTCTTGCTGCGGCGCAATAATGTACGTACCCGTGCCAGCAATTCTGAAAATGCGAACGGCTTGACGAGGTAATCGTCAGCACCGAGTTCCAGCCCTTTTACCCTGTCCTCGATCTGATCGCGAGCTGTGAGGAACAGCACGGGCATCTGCTTGCCCCCCTGTCGGATTCGCTGGAGTACCTGCCAGCCGTTTAGCCCGGGCAACATGACATCAAGCACGACGAGATCGTAGTCGCCGGTCAACGCCAGATGCATGCCATCGAGACCGTCGCGCACCAAGTCCACCATAAAGCCCGCTTCGGACAGGCCTTGCTTCAGATAATCGCCGGTTTTCTGTTCGTCTTCGACTATCAGGATTTTCATATTGCTCCCCCTCAGATATTTTCCCCACATGCGTATTGTGCGCGTAGTTAAGGAGCCGCTCACGAAGATGACAAACTTGTAATGTTGCTGTCAGCTATCGGTAAATGGCCTAAAGGCACAATGGTAACCGTCAAAAGGAAGCAAGCTTCAAGAAATGCATTACTTTCTGGCTGACATCTGTCAGTTTTCGGTTTTTTATTTAAAAATAAGTAGGGTTAACCATGAAACAGCAAACCATCAAGAAAATGATCATCACCCTTGCCGTTTGCGGTATCGGTTTCCTTTCCGCTTCCGCCATCGCAGGTCAGGCCGCTTCGACAGGCTCAGGGCATGCATTGCCGATCATGGATGTGTATAAGAGTCCGGAGTGCGGCTGTTGCAAGGCTTGGGCAGAACATCTGCAAAAAAATGGCTTCTCGGTCATCCTGCATGATGTGGACGATGTGCCAGCGGCGCGCAAGAAACTGGGCATACCCAATCGTTATGGTTCATGCCATACCGCCAAGGTTGGGGAGTATCTGGTTGAAGGTCACGTGCCTGCGGCGGACATCAAGAAACTTCTGAAGGAACATCCAAAGGCCATCGGCATAGCCGTACCTTCCATGCCGCCCGGCTCACCCGGCATGGAAAGCGATGCTCCCGTTCTTTACGACACTTTGCTGATTGCCCCCAACGGTACGGCGAAGGTTTTTGCTCATCACTAAATAAAATTTCGGAGATCAATCATGAAATACGCAATTACAAGCAGCTTGTTGTTGGTTCTGTTGGCCGGTTCCGGCGCGGTTCTCTCGGCTGAACACCAAACCGGTATGAATCATGCCGCGATGCAAGGCATGGAACACGCAGCTGTGCAGGCGCACAAGGCGGAGGGGGTGGCGAATAGTATTGACGTGCTGCACGGCAAGATCAATTTGACCCACGGCCCGGTCGAATCACTGGGATGGCCGGGCATGACCATGGATTTTAAGGTGAAAGACAAGGCCATCCTGAAGGGTATCAATCCCGGACAGAAGGTGGTATTTGAAGTGGTGAAAGAGGGGCCGGGGAAATTTTATGTGAACCGGATCACGCCGCTGAAATAAACGGAGTTGCCTTGTGGCTACCGGAGCCTAATTGGTTCCGCTTTCTCCTGCAGAAATGGAGTAATCAGACCATGTTCAGATCATTTGCAAGCATCAAGGTGTGGCTCGGCATCGCGGCGGGATTTTTTTCGCTGACGGTGCTGGCTGGGTCACCGGACGCGGGCGGGCAGGATGCTGTGCCGCTCACCCTCGACCGTGCGGTTGAAATCGCGCTGGAAGGGAATCCCGGCCTGGCAAGAATCACCGCCCGGGCGCGGGCGCTGGCCGAAGTGCCGTCACAGGTTGGCACGCTTCCCGATCCTATGCTGTCGCTGAATGCGCTCAATTTACCCATGGACACTTTTTCGCTGTCGCAGGAAGCCATGACGCAGATGCAGGTGGGGATTGGTTTTACGCTGCCTTTCCCGGGCAAATTGAATTTGCGCGAGCAGGCGGCTGGTTTTGAAGCCAAGGCAGCAGAGTTCGATGTGCAGGAGATGCGCCTCGCTCTGGTCAGGAATGTGCGCTCGACCTGGTGGAATCTGTTCTTCCTGGATCATGCCCTATCCACCGTGCAGCGCAATCAGGTGTTGCTGCGCCAACTGGTCAAGATTGCCGAAACGAAATACAAAACCGGGCAGGGCATGCAGTCCGATGTGCTGCTGGCGCAGGTGGAGCTTTCCAAATTGCTGGACATCGGCATCAGTCTGGAAGCATCGCGCCGCACCCAGGTGGCTGCACTGAAAGCCTTGCTCGACCGTCCGGCAATGCAACAGGTGATTTTGCCGGGCCAGGCTGATGAATCCCTGCCGTCCGCTCCGGCCATAGAAGCATTGCGCATGTTGGCGCTGGATGCGCGGCCTGTGCTGTTTTCGCAGCGCAATGTGCTGGAGGCGGCACGCACGCGCGTGGCACTGGCCGAAAAAGATTATTACCCGGACTTCAAGCTGGGGGCGGCTTACGGTTTTCGCAGCGGCAACAACCCAAACGGCAGCAACAGAACGGACATGTCCAGCATTTTGTTCAGCATGAATCTGCCGATTTTCACCGGCGCCAATCAGGACAGGGCGCTGTCGCAGCGCAAGGCGGAAGTGATGCGGGAAGAATTCGGCATGGAGGACAGGAGAGTGCAGGTACTGACGGAGATCGAGCAGGCACTGGCCGATTATCAAGCAGGTCATCAGCAGGCATCATTGTTCAAAACCGGCATCATTCCGCAGTC
>JACPVZ010000102.1 GCA_016197305.1 Nitrosomonadales bacterium
GCTGATCACCTCGTGCATCTTCAGGATCAATACTTCCGGTTCGGTGTGGGTCTTGGCGAGTATCGCCTCCAGCTTGTCCGCGGCGCCGAAGAACAGCGCACCGAACACGCGGTAGATCATCACGCCCGGCGGCACGCCTTTGCGCAGCTGGGTCGCCTCGCTGTCATCCACATGCGGCGACTCTTCCGCCACGCTGACATGGGTGAGCTCGGTGATGCGCCGGATGAAGAAGAAGATCGCGATGAACATGCCGATCTCGACCGCGACGGTCAGATCGAAGATCACCGTGAGCAAAAAGGTCACGACCAGCACCGCGCTGTCGCTGCGCGGGTATTTCTTCAGCGTCATGAAGCCTTCCCATTCGCCCATGTTGATCGCGACGATCAGCAGAATCGCCGACAGCGTGGCGAGCGGGATATTCCTGGCCAGCGGCGCGGCGATCAGAATGATCAGCAGCAATGTCAGCGCATGCACGATGCCGGACACCGGGCTGCTCGCGCCGGAGCGCACATTCGCCGCGGTGCGCGCGATCGCCCCGGTCGCGGGGATGCCGCCGAAGAACGGCGTGACGATGTTGGCGATGCCTTGCGCGATCAGCTCCTGGTTGGGATCGTGCTTGTCGTCGATCATGCCGTCTGCCACGGACGCAGAGAGCAGCGACTCGATCGCACCGAGCAGCGCGATGGTCATCGCCGGAGCGATCAGGTGGCGTAAATCGGCGAAGGTGAATTCAGGCGGGTCGAAGCTCGGCAAGCCCTGCGGGATGCCGCCGAAGCGCGTGCCTATCGTTTCGACCGGCAGGTCGAACAGCGCCACGACGGCCGTGCCCAAGACCAGCGCAACAATCGGCGAGGGCAGCTTTTGCGCCCAGGATTTCGGGTAGAACCAGATCAGCAATGCGGAACTGGCTGCCAGCAGCAGCGTGATGAAATCGAGGGTCGGCAGTGCGTGATAGATGGCCTGCAGCTTGTGCGCGAAGTCGGCGGGCATCACGTCGATCTTCAGGCCGAAGAACTCCTTGACCTGGCTGAACATGATCAGCACCGCGATGCCGCTGGTGAAGCCCAGAATCAGCGGGCGCGGGAAGAACTTGATCAGGTTGCCCATGCGCGTCAGCCCCATCGCCACCAGCATCACGCCGGCCATGATGGTGCAGATCAGCAGGTTGGCATAGCCATATTGCGCGATGATGCCGTACACGATGACGATGAAGGCGCCGGTCGGCCCGCCGATCTGCACGCGCGAACCGCCCAGTGCGGAGATGATGAAACCGGCGATGATCGCGGTGAAGATGCCGGCCTCCGGCTTGGCGCCGGAGGCGATCGCGAACGCGATGGCCAGCGGCAGGGCGATCACGCCGACGGTGATGCCGGCGGTCAGGTCGGTCGTGAAGCGCGCCCTGTCGTAGTCGCGCACTGCATCGATCAGGCGCGGGCGGAAGAATTGCGAGAGTTTCACCAGAAACGCATTGTTCATAGTGGCTGTGTCAGCACCTCATTCACACATTGTAGGGGCGTAAGGCATTACGCCCGATTCCCGGTTAACAAAGGGCGTATGCCATACGCCCCTACGGTCACAAATTATTTGATGCGCATCCCCGGCTGCGCGCCCTCATCCGGCGACAGGATGAACAGCCCCGGCGCCTCGCCGGAAGCCGCCAGCACCATGCCTTCCGACAGGCCGAACTTCATCTTGCGCGGCGCGAGGTTGGCGACCATCACCGTCATGCGCCCCTTCAGTTTTTCCGGATCGTACGCCGATTTGATGCCGGCGAACACCGTGCGCGGTTGTGCCTCGCCGATGTCCAGCGTCAGCTTCAGCAGCTTCTCCGCACCCTCTACGTGTTCTGCGTTCACGATGCGTGCCACGCGCAGGTCGACTTTCATGAAGTCGTCGATGCCGATGGTCTCGGCAATCGGTGCGATGGCCTTTTGCTGGTGTTCGGCGTGGCGTGTCTCGGAGTGGGATTCGGTCATGGGTTTCAGGCTTTCCTGGTTGGCGGCGACCATGGCCTCGATCAGTTTGGGGTCGAGGCGTGTTGCCAAGTGTTGATAAGTGTTGATGGTGTGATTCTGCAATAGGGTTTGAGCGTCGCTCCATTGAAGAGGTGGGATGTTTAAAAAACTCTCAATTTTCTTGGCTAGTTCGGGCAATACGGGCTTCAAATACAGGGTAAGAATACGGAAGAGATTAAGCCCGCTACTGCAAACAGTTTGCAGCCTCTCTTCCTGGCCTTCCTGTTTAGCAAGTACCCAAGGCTTCATTTCATCAATGTACTGGTTAGCTTGATCTGTCAAAGCCATAATTTCCCGAAGTGCTTTGGCGAAATCTCGGCTTTCGTAAAGTGCAGCTATCTCGGAAGCCTTCGATGCAAAAGAAGCTTGCAAGGAGTCTGACTCCACACCTTGAGATTCGCTTCCATAGTTGAACATCCGTTGTGGAAGGACGACTTTTCCTTCGAATTTATTGGTGATGAATCCCGCACACCGGCTGGCGATGTTGATATATTTGCCGATCAAATCGCTGTTCACCTTCGCGACGAAATCCTCAAGATTCAGGTCAAGGTCTTCCATCGTGCCGTTGAGCTTTGCGGCGTAGTAGTAGCGCAGGTATTCGGTGTTCTTGATGTGCTCGACATAGCTGCGCGCGGTGATGAAGGTGCCGCGCGACTTGCTCATCTTCTCGCCGTTGACGGTGAGGAAGCCGTGCGCGAACAGTTTGGTCGGTGTGCGGAAACCGGCGTGCTGCAGCATCGCGGGCCAGAACAGCGCGTGGAAATACAGGATGTCTTTCCCGATGAAATGGTACAGCTCTGCATCCGAGCCGGGTTTCCAGTAGTCGTCGAAGGCTATGCCGCTCTTGGCGCACAGCTGCTTGAAGCTGCCCATGTAACCGACCGGCGCGTCCAGCCACACGTAGAAATACTTGCCCGGCGCATCGGGGATCTCGAAGCCGAAGTAGGGCGCGTCGCGCGAGATGTCCCAGTCCGACAGCTTGTTCTCGCCCTCCGCGCCCAGCCATTCCTGCATCTTGTTGGCGGCCTCGGCTTGCAGCGAACCGCTGCGCGTCCACTCGCGCAGGAACTGCTGGCAGGTGTCGGCGGAGAGTTTGAAGAAGTAGTGGTCGGAATTGCGCAGCTCAGGCTTGGCTCCGGATACCGCGGAGTAGGGGTTGATCAGCTCGGTGGGGACGTAGGCCGCGCCGCAGGCCTCGCAGTTGTCGCCATATTGGTCTTTGGCGTGGCACTTCGGGCATTCGCCCTTGATGAAGCGGTCCGGCAGGAACATGCTCTTGACCGGATCGTAATATTGCTCGATGGAGCGCACCTCGATCAGATTCTCCGCCTTGAGCTTGCGATAGATGCCCTGCGCGAACTCCTTGGTCTCGTTCGAGTTGGTCGAGCCGTAGTTGTCGAATGCCACATGGAATGCGGCGAAATCGTCGTAATGTTCCTGCCACACGCGGGCGATCAGTTGTTCAGGCGTGATGCCTTCCTTCTCGGCGCGCAGCATGATGGGCGTGCCGTGGGTGTCGTCGGCGCACACATAGTGGCATTCGTTGCCGCGCATTTTCTGGAAACGCACCCAGATATCGGTCTGGATGTATTCGACCAGGTGGCCCAGATGGATGCTGCCGTTGGCATAGGGCAGCGCGGAAGTGACCAATATCTTTCTTGGTGCGGCGGGATTTTTGCGGATAGTCATGTGATTGCCGGAATGCGCTAAAGGCCGCGATTTTAGCAAATCGCGCGCGCCGGCGGCGAATTGGTTAAAATCCCGCCCGTTAAAACGTTATGGAGAAGCGGGAAGCGGAAAGTGGAAAGTGGTTAAGTGGGAAATCGCGGTGCAGCGGTTTGCCATTCGCCACTCGCCACTCGCCACTCCCCATAAAGCAATGAGCATCAAGTCAGACAAGTGGATACGCCGCATGGCGGAGCAGCACGGCATGATCGAGCCCTACTCGCCGACACAGGTGAAAGAGGTGAATGGCAAGCGCATCGTGTCCTACGGCACATCGAGCTACGGCTATGACATCCGCTGCTCGAACGAATTCAAGCTGTTCACCAACATCAACAGCACGATCGTCGATCCGAAGAATTTCGACCCGAATTCCTTCGTCGAGGTGACGGCGGACCATTGCATCATCCCGCCCAATTCCTTTGCGCTGGCCCGCACCGTGGAATATTTCCGCATCCCGCGCAGCGTGCTGACGGTATGTTTGGGAAAATCGACCTATGCGCGCTGCGGCATCATCGTCAATGTCACGCCGTTCGAGCCGGAGTGGGAAGGCTATGTGACGCTGGAGTTTTCCAATACCACCCCGCTGCCGGCGAAGATATACGCCAACGAAGGCGTGGCGCAGGTGCTGTTCTTCGAGTCCGATGAGATCTGCGAGACTTCGTACAAGGATCGCGGCGGCAAGTATCAGGGGCAGGTCGGGGTCACCCTGCCCAAGATGTGATCGGCCAGGCGGCCTGAATGTTCACGGAGCCTGCATGAGCGAGGGCGATAAACCCATCATCTGGCGTTCCCCGGCCGGGGCGGTGATCTCCTGCACCGAGAAGATCAAGGTGCTGGGCGAAAATCTTGAGGAGATACGCCAGTGTTGCCAGGATGCGCTGGACGATGCGGTGCTGATGGGCTGCGATGACCGGCAATTCCGCAGCGTGCTGGTCGAGCTGATCGCCAGGTTGGAAAACCGCTACCCGCCGCAGGACTAGGCGGCCGTAAATTCCTGGTTGCACCCGCGCTGAAATCTGCGACAATCCGCGCCAATTCACATTCCCACCGGGAGCATCGCATGAAATTTCGTTTTAGTTCCGACATCATATCGGCCTGCGGCCGATATGAATCTCCACTGAAGCTCAATCCTGCACAACGTGTTGGCTGTGTGCGGAGTATGGCGCTCCACTCCTCATACCAAAGGAGCTGAACATGAAGTTTCGCTTTAGTTCCGGCATCACATCGACCGTCGGTCGATATGCGTCTTCACTGAACCTGACTGGTTTCATCGGCTGCGGTGCATTTGGCGAGTATGGCCGTATCCTGCAGGCGGGGAGGATGTTATGAAATTCAGGTTTCCTATCGTTATCATCGACGAAGATTTCCGTTCCGAAAACGCCAGCGGACTGGGCATACGCGCGCTGGCGGATGCGATCGAGAAGGAGGGCATGGAAATCCTCGGCGTCACCAGTTATGGCGACCTGACTTCGTTCGCGCAGCAGCAGAGCCGCGCCTCGGCGTTCCTGCTGTCCATCGACGACGAGGAGTTCGGCGGCGGCAGCAAGGAAGAGACCGATGCCGCGTTGAAGAGCGTGCATGCCTTCGTCGAGGAGATACGCTTCAAGAATGCCGACATCCCGATCTATCTGTACGGCGAGACGCGGACTTCGCGGCACATCCCGAACAACATCCTGCGCGAGTTGCACGGTTTCATCCACATGCACGAGGACACTCCGGAATTCGTCGCGCGCCACATCATCCGCGAGGCCAAGTCCTACCTGGATTCGCTGGCGCCGCCGTTCTTCCGCGCGCTGTTGCACTACTGTCACCGGTGGCAGCATAGCACTGCGCCAACACAAACAGCGGACGGACAATCAGCCGTTTCTTCCTTTTTATTTTTTTTGCGCGGATATACTTTTCAAGCGGCTTAAC
>JACPVZ010000103.1 GCA_016197305.1 Nitrosomonadales bacterium
ATCTAACAGTCAGAAATAGCAATCTAGACAAGTATTTTTGCGAAAAATTTCTCTTTTTCATGTATCTACCAAGGAAAAACCTTGCCTAATCTTTTCCAAACAGGTCGCGTGTATAAACCTTGTCCGCGACATCGGACAGCTCCGCACTCATGCGATTGGCAACGATAACATCCGCCTCCCGCTTGAACTGTGTGAGATCGTTCACCACCCTGGAATTAAAAAAGGTAGGCTCTTTAAGCGCCGGTTCATAGACGATGACTTCGATGCCCTTGGCCTTGATGCGTTTCATGATGCCCTGAATGCTCGAGGAGCGGAAGTTGTCCGAACCGCTCTTCATCACCAGGCGATGAATGCCGACAATCCTGGGGCTGCGTTTGAGGATGTCAAAGGCGATGAAGTCCTTGCGCGTGGTATTGGACTCGACAATGGCGTGGATCAGGTTCTGCGGCACGTCGCTGTAGTTGGCCAGCAGCTGTTTGGTGTCCTTGGGCAGGCAATAGCCGCCGTAACCGAACGATGGATTGTTGTAATGATCGCCGATGCGCGGATCGAGGCTGACGCCCTGAATGATCTGTTTGGTATCCAGCCCATGCGTTGCTGCGTAAGTATCCAGTTCGTTGAAGTATGCGACGCGCATCGCAAGATAGGTGTTGGCGAACAGCTTGATGGCTTCGGCCTCGGTAGAGTCGGTGAATAGCACCGGGATGTTTTGTTTGAGTGCGCCCTGTTGCAACAGCCTGGCAAAAGTCTCGGCACGTGGGGATCGCTCGCCGACGACGATGCGCGAGGGATGCAGATTGTCATACAGCGCCCTGCCTTCCCGCAGGAACTCGGGCGAAAAAATCAGGTTGTCGCACTTGAGTTGCTGCCGGAGCTTGGCGGTATAACCCACCGGAATCGTGGACTTGATGATCATCACCGCCTGCGGGTTGATGCTCAGTACGTCCTTGATCACGGCCTCGATAGACTTGGTGTTGAAGTAATTGGTCTCGGGGTCGTAATCGGTGGGCGTGGCGATGATGACGTAGTCAGCCCCACCGTATGCCTCGACCTTGTCCAGCGTGGCTTTGAAGTTAAGTTTTTTATTGGCAAGGTAATCTTCGATCTCGGCATCCTCGATCGGTGACTGCTTGCGGTTCAGCATCGCCACTTTCTCAGGGACGATGTCGATCGCCACCACTTCATTGTGTTGCGCGAGCAGGATAGCGTTGGAGAGACCGACGTAGCCGGTTCCGGCGATAGCGATTTTCATAATTTATTAACTGGTTGGTTATTAGTTATACATGGCAAAGCAAGATACCTGCTTTTCGCCCATGGGTGACGCGTAACGCACCTACGATTTTGCGGACGACCATACATATCGATTCGGTTCGGCGTATAAGATCAAAGGCGCAAAAAATAACGAAGCGCATTCTACATGCTCAAGCCGGCGATTCCTATATAGCGTGCAGAGTCGGCTATGCAGTCCGGTTCATCCCAAATTTAATAGACAGTTATTGCTGCCGACTTGGGCCGCAGCTTCAGCAAGAGAATCACCTTCCCCAAGCAAAAAAGCCGCTTATCGCGGCTTTTGATTTCTTTCTAACCATTTGATTTAACTGGTCGGGGCGAGAGGATTTGAACCTCCGACCACATGCACCCCATGCATGTACGCTACCAGGCTGCGCTACGCCCCGAGGGCGCGGATTATAGCAGAGCAGCGCGAATAACGAAGGCTTTTATGCGTCCAACAGCGCGATGATCTCGCGTATCTCGCTGCGCACAGCGGCCATGTCCAACGCGGATTGCGAACCTGCCATCCTCACAGCAGGTTCCGGCGCATCCGAACTCTCCAAGCGATTGCGCGCGCCGCTGATCGTGAAGCCCTGTTCGTAGAGCAACTCGCGGATACGCCGAATCAGCATCACTTCGTGGTGCTGGTAATAACGCCGGTTACCGCTGCGTTTCACCGGTTTGAGCTGGGTGAACTCCTGCTCCCAATAGCGCAGCACATGCGCCTTGACCCCGCAGAGTTCGCTGACTTCACCGATCGTGAAGTAGCGCTTGGCGGGTATCGGCGGAAGTTCCGAATTAGGCTTGTGGGGTTCCATGATAGGACTTTTCCACCATGGTCTTCAGCTTCTGGCTGGGATGAAACGTCACCACGCGGCGCGCGGTGATGGGAATTTCTTCGCCGGTCTTGGGGTTGCGCCCGGGACGCTCGGGCTTGTCACGCAACTGGAAATTGCCGAAGCCGGACAGTTTGACGCTCTCTCCCTGCTCCAGCTGCAAACGGACTTGTTCGAAAAATGCATCGACCATATCCTTGGCCTCGCGCTTGTTCAATCCTACTTTCGCAAACAACAGATCGGCCAGTTCAGCCTTGGTTAATGTGCTCGTCATTTTTCTCCCTTACATACGCAACTGCGCACCATGTTTCTTCATTGCATCGACCAGCAAAGCGATGCTGGGCTCGATCTCGGACTCTGTGAGTGTTTTCTGAGTATCTTGTAATAACACACGGAATGCAAGGCTTTTTTTGCCTTGCTCCATCCCCTTGCCGCGATACACGTCGAACAGCGCGATCTCTGCCACATAGGGTGCCGCAGTCTGCCGCATTCCATCCAACAGCGTCTGAGCGCTGACCGATTCGTCCACCACCAGCGCAAGGTCGCGGCGCACCGGCAGGAACTTCGCGACTTCGCCCAGGCGCGGCACATTGGCCTGCAGCAATATGTCCAGATCAACCTCGAACCACACCGCAGCCGAGCTGATATCGTATTGCTGCTGCCACTGTGGGTGGATCTCTCCTATCCAGCCGACGGCCTGCCCGCTGCACTCGATCCGGGCCGAACGCCCGGGATGCAGCGCAGGATGGGTTGCCGCGACGAAACGCAATGGCTGCGGAGCGAACAACGCTTCCACATCGGCCTTCACGTCGTAGAAATCCACGATTCTGGCAGGACTGCCCCATTGCTCTGCCTGCATAGCCCCGTAGGCGATACCCGACAGGCGCTGGGTCTGCAGATAGGCACCGTCCGCCTTGGCGAAACAGGCGCCCGTCTCGAACAGGCGTACCCGCGGCTGCTTGCGGTTCAGGTTGAAACGCAGCGCCTCCATCAGCCCGACGATCAGACTGCTGCGCATCACCGCCATGTTGCTGGCAATCGGGTTCTGCAGCGCAACGGCGTGCTCGTTGCCGCACAGCTCGCGCTCCAGCTGAGGCTCGACAAAGGCGTAGCTGACGATTTCCTGATAATCGCGCGCCACCAATAGCTGCTGTATCCGCGGCAGCGGGCGACTTGACTCGCTATAGGGCAGCATCCGCAACGCCGCCTGCGGCGCAAGTGCGGGAATATGGTCATAACCGTGCAGCCGTGCCAGCTCCTCGATCAGGTCTGCCTCGATCGACAGATCGAAACGGAAGCTGGGCGGCGTGACGCGGTAATCGTCGCCATTTGCCGTGAATTGGAATTGCAAACGTTGTAACAGCGCGGCAATGCGGTTGTTATCCAGCTCGATGCCGAGCACCCGCGAGACGCGCGAACGGCGCAGCGCAATGGCGGGCCGCATCGGCAACACACCGGACACTTCGCTGATTGCACCCGCCTGCCCGCCGCAGATTTCCAGAATCAATTGGGTCGCGCGTTCCATCGTCTGCTTGGTTGCCGCGAAATCCACACCGCGCTCGAAGCGGAACGAAGAGTCTGTCGCCAAGCCGAAGCGACGCGCCTTGCCCGCCATTTCATCGGGGTAGAAAAAGGCGCTCTCCAGGAACACATCCCGTGTGGCCCTCTCAACACCGCTGCCCTGCCCGCCCATGATGCCGGCTAGCGCAAGCGCCTTTGCGTCGTCGGCGATCACCAGCACCTGCTCGTCCAGCTCCACCGTCTGCTCGTTGAGCAGTGGCAGCGTCTCGCCCTTGCGCGCCCTGCGCACCGTAATGCCGCCGGAGAGTCTGGCCAGATCGAAGGCGTGCATAGGCTGGCCCAGTTCCAGCATCACGTAATTGGTGATGTCCACCACCGCATTGATCGCACGCAAGCCGCAGCGTTCCAGCCGGCGCACCATCCAGTCCGGCGTCGTCGCTGCGGCATTCACGCCGCGCAACAAACGGCCGCAATACAGCGGACAGGCCTGCGGTTCGCTGACATTGACCGACAACTGCTCAGTCAAACTGACCGGCTGGGTTTGAATTTCCAATGGCTTGAGCGAGCTTCCGGTCAGCGCCGCTACTTCGCGCGCGATGCCATACACACTGGAACAATCGCTGCGGTTAGGCGTGAGCTTGAGTGTAAACTGCCGATCATCCAGCTCCAGATAGTCGCGCAAGGCCTTGCCCACCGGTGCATCTGCAGGCAGCAGCCACAATCCTTGGCTTTCTTCGGCCAGTCCCAACTCCTTGGCCGAGCACAACATGCCGAATGATTCGACGTTGCGCACCTTGGCTTGCTTGATGGCGAAGTTACCGGGCAATACCGCGCCGATGCGCGCACAGGGAACCTTGGCACCGACAGCGACATTGGCTGCACCGCACACGATGGTCAGCGGCTGCGCTTCGCCGACATTCACCTGGCATACATTCAGCCTGTCGGCATTGGGATGCTTGACCACCTCCAGCACCTCGGCCACCACGACGTTGTTGAACGCGGGTGCCACGGCCTCCATAGCCTCGACTTCCAGGCCGGCCATGGTCAGCACATGCCCCAGCTCCTCGCTGGACAAATCCGGGTTCACCCAGGTTCTTAACCAATTCTCAGAAAATTTCATCGCGTGTGATCAATTGAATTGTTTGAGGAAGCGCAAATCGCTCTCATAGAACTGACGCAAATCGCTCACGCCATAACGCAGCATGGCCAGTCGCTCCACGCCCAGGCCGAATGCAAAACCGAGGTATTTCTCGCTGTCGATATTGACGTGCTTCAGCACATTGGGATGTACCATGCCGCAGCCGCCGATCTCCAGCCAGCCCCCGTTCCAGCTCATGTCCATCTCGGCCGACGGTTCGGTGAACGTGAAGAACGAGGGCCGGAAACGCACTTGCAGATCGTCGCGCTCGAAGAATCGCTGCAGAAAATCCTGCACCACTCCCTTCAGGTTGGCGAAACTGATCTGTTCGTCTACCCACAGTCCTTCGACCTGGTGGAACATCGGCGAATGGGTGGCATCGGAATCGTAGCGATACACGCGCCCGGGCGAGATGATCTTCAGCGGCGGCTGATGGCCTTCCATGTAGCGTATCTGCACCGGCGAGGTGTGGGTACGCAATACATGCTGCGGATCGATGTAAAAAGTGTCGTGCATTGCCCGTGCCGGGTGGTTTTCCGGGATGTTCAGCGCGGTGAAGTTGTAGAAGTCGCGTTCGATTTCCGGACCGGATGCGATGGCAAAACCCAGCGCATGAAACAACTGCTCGATGCGCTCCAGCGTGCGTGTCACCGGGTGCAGGCCGCCACAGCCCAGCCCTCGCCCTGGCAGTGTCACGTCCAGCGCCTCGGCCGCGAGCTTCTGCGCCAGCTTGCCCTGTTGCAACGCATCGCGCCGTTGCTGCAGCGCGGTTTCTATGCCCTGCTTGACCTGATTGATGCGTGCGCCGGCGGCGGGACGCTCTTCGGCGCTAAGCTTGCCGAGGCCTTTCAGCAAGGCGGTCAGGCTGCCCTCCTTGCCGAGATAGCGGGCTTTGACCTGCTCGAGCTCAGCCTCGTCGTTGATTGCAGCGAATTGCTGTAGCGCCTGGTCGAGAATGTGTTGGAGTTCTTGCATGATGGCCTATCGCGGCATTTATCTGTGACACAAACGAAAAAGGAGGCTTATCGCCTCCTTTGTGTTTCTACGAGCTCGCTTAAACGCCGAGGCTGGCTTTAGCTTGCACCACGAATTGTGCAAACGCTGGCTTGTCGAATACCGCGATGTCAGACAGCACCTTGCGGTCGATCTGGATCGAGGCTTTCTTCAGGCCGTTCATGAACACACTGTAGCTCATGCCCTGCTCACGCGCTGCCGCATTGATACGCGCGATCCACAAGGTGCGGAACTGGCGCTTCTTCTGGCGGCGGTCACGGTAGGCATATTGCCCGGCCTTCATCACCGCCTGCTTGGCGATGCGATAGACGTTCTTGCGGCGACCGCGATAACCCTTGGCCAGGTCGAGAATCTTCTTGTGACTGGCGCGTGCTACTACTCCACGTTTTACTCTTGGCATGGTCTACTCCTTATGCGTACGGCATCATGGCGCGAACCGATGCTGTGTTGGTTGCATGGACTTCCGCCGTACCGCGTAATTGGCGTTTATTCTTGGTGGTCTTCTTGGTCAGGATGTGACGCTTGAAGGCTTGGGAGCGCTTTACGCTACCGCCGGCGCGGACCTTGAAACGCTTGGCCGCCCCGCTTTTGGTTTTCATCTTAGGCATGACTACTCCTTAAATTATGATGCCAGGTGTTTTCCGATGGAAAAGCTTGATGACCCATACACCACTTTTTGCCGGGGAACATTTACTGCTACATCGTTGCGACCATCCCCTTGCTGCCGCGACGACACTATCCGTTACTTCTTGTTGCCCTTGGGCGCCAGCACCATCACCATTTGCCGGCCTTCCATCTTGGGAAACTGCTCGACCACACCAAACTCCGTCAGATCGGCCTTGACGCGCTCGATCAGGCGCATGCCGATTTCCTGGTGCGCCATCTCACGGCCGCGAAAACGCAGCGTGATTTTAGTCTTGTCGCCATCCTTCAAAAACTTGATCAGGTTGCGCAACTTGATGTTGTAGTCGCCTTCGTCCGTACCCGGACGGAATTTGATTTCCTTGATCTGTACCTGTTTCTGCTTGAGCTTTGCTTCGTGCAGCTTCTTGCTTTCGGCATACTTGAATTTGCCGATGTCCATGATGCGGCAAACCGGCGGTTCGGCCAACGGCGAAATCTCCACCAGATCCAGCTCTGCCTCATCCGCCAAGCGCAATGCTTCAGCAATGCCAACAATCCCGAGGGGCTCTTTTTCTACGCCTATGAGTCGCACCTGGGGTGCGGTAATCATCTCATTGACGCGCTGCGATTTATCTTGTGCTATTGCAATATCTCCACTTGGACAATACTAAGCCGTGCTACCCGCTTTCGTTTCGGATGCGAGACGCTGCAGCAACGCTGCTACGCTCATCTGCCCGAGATCTTCACCACTACGGGTACGCACGGCCACCAAGCCCCCAGCCACTTCCTTGTCACCGACGATCAGCAAATAAGGCAATTTCTGCAGGCTATGTTCGCGTATTTTATAGGTAATCTTCTCATTGCGCAAATCCAATTGCACGCGCAGCCCGGCCGCTCGCAGCGTTTGTGCAACCTGTGCGGTATATTCCTCCTGCGCCTGCGAGATATTCATCAATCCCAGCTGGATCGGCGCCAGCCACAGCGGAAATGCGCCGGCATGATGCTCGATCAGGATGCCGATGAAACGCTCCATCGAACCCAGTATCGCCCGGTGCAGCATCACCGGAGGCTTGCGCCCATTGTCTTCATCGACAAACTCCGCGCCCAGCCTTACCGGCAGGTTGAAATCGAGCTGTATCGTGCCGCACTGCCACAGACGCCCGAGACTATCCTTCAGCGTGAACTCGACCTTGGGGCCGTAGAAAGCCCCCTCTCCCGGCTGCAGCTCATATTCCAGCCCATTCTGTTTCAGTGCCGAAGCCAGCCCTGCCTCGGCCTTGTCCCAGGTCTCGTCTGAACCGACGCGCTTCTCCGGGCGGGTGGACAGCTTGACCAGCACCTCATTGAAGCCAAAGTCGCGATAGACCTCGTTCAGCATCACGATGAAATTCGACACTTCGCCCTGCACCTGATCTTCGGTGCAGAAAATATGCGCATCGTCCTGCGTAAAGCCGCGCACCCGCATCAGGCCATGCAGCGAACCGGATGTCTCGTTGCG
>JACPVZ010000104.1 GCA_016197305.1 Nitrosomonadales bacterium
ACAACGATGGTTGCAACCCGGAAGGAGTAGATAATTGATTCAAAAATCAGATTCCAGATGCTATTTTGCTTTCCCATTGGTCAGCCAACTCATCAACTCTCAACCCATCTGGCTATTTTATTATAGAGACATGACTCAACGTTTAACCAAAAAAAATTAGAATCTCAATGAAACATAAAGAAAAAGATTTTTATTTTATTGCTGAACTGAATAAATTTTTTTATTTATTTGTTTATTTATTTAGATCATTTTATTTGGTCCCTTTCACAGTCATACAGCATCAAGGACGTCATCTTCTGGTACGAGCAGCGCGAGATCCAGAAGGCCAAGGCCTATCTGAATTCGGTCAGCCAACTGGATATTCAGCCCGACAAAATCACCGCGCAGGTGAAGGGCACTGCATTCCAGCCTTATCGGGTGGAGATCGCATTCAGCACCGACCAGGCAGGCCATGTGCATATCGATCCGAATTGCACTTGTCCGATGCGCTGGAAATGCAAACACACCGCGGCCGTGCTGTTGTCCGCGCTGGCCGTGCCGCGTCCGCCCAGTGTCAGCCCGGCGGTGCTGGAGTGGGTGGAGTCTTTCCGCAGCGCGGCGCATGCGCCGGCCGCAAAAAAAACGGCGCCGACAACACGTGCAGAATCGTTGTGCTACGGGCTGCGCAAATCGGTGCAGAGCGGGCAGCATGTGTTTTCTACCTACAAGGGCAAGCTCGACAAGGAAGGCAGACTGCTCGGTCATCTCGAAGAGTGGGACAACGTCGAGCGCGCACTGGTACGCCCGCCGCAATTCGTCGGCGAGGCCGATCTGCTGATCCTGAGGATGCTGTGGAAACAGCGGGACAGATACGATCATTTTCCGGTCATGGGCAAATACGGCGACGAGCTGATGAACCGGATACTGGAGACCGGCCGCCTGTTCTGGATCGATACGCTGCCGGAAAACCGCCATTTGCCAGCCCAGCCTGTCAGGCTCAAGGCAGGCGAGGCACGCAGCGCCAAACTGGAATGGGGCGTGGACGAGTCGGGACGGATGATATCCCGGCTGACCGCCGACACCGACATCGTCGTATTCCCGTTTGACGAGTCCACCCGGTATGTCGATCCCGCCAGCGCCGAGGTGGGACAGTTGCAGACCGAGCAGGCGCCGCGGCAGATCGCCCAGTTGTTGAGCATGCCGCCGCTGAGCGAGGTGGAGGTGCCGGTGGTGTCCGAAGTGCTGCGCGAAGTGTTGCCCGATGTGCCGCCGCCCAGCAAGGACCGCTTGCGTACCGTGGAGGAGCTCCTGGTGCCGGTGCTGCTGGTGGATACCTCGGAACTGATCTGGATGGGAGGCTTTCGCGGTTATCGCCACGGCGCGCGCATGCTGGATTTCGCGCGGGTCAAATTCCGCTATGGCGACGCGGTGCTGTCCTCCGATCATCCCGGCGAATTCGTCACGCTGAAAAACGGCGTCACGGTGCGCGTGAAACGGAACCACAAGCTCGAGCAGCGCTATCTCAAGGCGCTGGCCGGTTATGGCCTGGAGGAGGTGCCGGGTTTCGGACTGTCCGGCAACATCGCCGACCGGCCGATCTTCGGCCTGGAGAACGAGGCCGCCTGGCCGGAGTTTGTCCGCAACGTGATTCCGCGGATGCGCGAAGCCGGATGGGAAGTCGTGGTGCCGCAGAATTTCCGCCATCAGGTGCTGGTCGTGGATGCCTGGGAAGCCGAATTCGCCGAGCAGCAGGATGGCTGGTTCAGCCTGGACATGGGCATCGTCGTGAACGGGCAGCGACTGCCGCTGGCGCCGCTGCTGCACGAACTGTTCAAGCTCGATCCGCGCTGGCTGGATGCGATCCGCCTGGAACGGATGGAGGACCAGGAGCAGGTCGAGCTGTTGCTGCCGGGCGGCGGCAGGGTGCAGGTCGCCGCGGAACGCATCAAGCCGCTGGCGCGCACGCTGATCGAATTGTTCGACGGCAAGATGTACGGCGAGCTGCGCCTGTCGCGCTACGACGTGGCGCGCATCGATGAACTGGCCGGGATGGAACGCTGGCAGTTCAAGGGCATGAATGCGGTCATCGACATGGCCAACAAATTGAAGCATGCCGACGGGATCAAGGCGGTCAGCGCACCGGAAGGGTTCGCGTTGCAGTTGCGGCCCTATCAGCTGGAAGGCCTGTCGTGGCTGCAATATTTGCGCGAGCAACAACTGGCTGGAATCTTGGCCGACGACATGGGACTGGGCAAGACCGCACAGACGCTGGCGCACCTGCTGCTGGAGAAGCGCAGCGGCAGGATGGACAAGCCCTCGCTGGTGGTGCTGCCCACTTCGCTGATCTTCAACTGGAAGCTGGAGGCGCAGCGCTTTGCGCCGCAGCTCAGGCTCTTGTCGCTGCATGGCAAGGGCAGGGCGGAACGTTTTGCCGCGATCCCCGAGCACGATGTGGTCATCACCACCTACCCGCTGCTGTGGCGCGACGAACAGGCGCTGAACCAGTACGACTACCATCTGCTGATCCTCGACGAGGCGCAAACGGTCAAGAATGTGTCCAGCCAGGCGGCGCAGGTAGTACGCAAGCTGCGCGCGCGTCATCGTCTGTGTCTGACCGGCACGCCGCTGGAGAATCATCTCGGCGAACTGTGGGCGCAGTTCGATTTTCTGCTGCCCGGACTGCTGGGCAATGCCAGGGAATTCACCAAGGTGTGGCGCACGCCGATCGAGAAACATGGCAGCAGGCTGCGCCGCGACCTGCTGGCCAGGCGCGTCAAACCGTTCATCCTGCGCAGGCGCAAGGACGATGTCGCGACCGAATTGCCGCCCAAGACACTGATCGTGCGCACTGTCGAGCTGGAAGGCGGGCAGCGCGACCTGTACGAGGCAGTGCGCAGCGCGATGGACCTGCGCGTGCGCGAGGAGATCGCCAGCAAGGGCTTCGCGCGCAGCCACATCATCATTCTCGATGCGCTGCTGAAGTTGCGCCAGGTGTGCTGCGATCCGCGCCTGGTCAAGCTGGCCAGTGCCGCGCGGGTCAAGGAACGCGCCAAGCTCGACCTGCTGATGGAGATGCTGCCGGAACTGGTCAGCGAAGGGCGGCGCATTCTGGTATTTTCGCAGTTCACCTCGATGCTCGATCTGATCGAGCTGGAGCTGCTGCGCGAGCAGCTTGGCTATGTGATGCTGACCGGCAGCACGCAGAACCGCGAAGAAGTGGTGCGCCGTTTCCAGGAAGGGGAGGTGCCGATCTTCCTGATCAGTCTCAAGGCCGGTGGCGTTGGATTGAATCTGACTGCGGCTGACACGGTGATCCATTATGATCCGTGGTGGAATCCGGCGGTCGAAAATCAGGCCACCGACCGCGCCCACCGCCTCGGGCAGGACAAGAACGTGTTTGTGTACAAGCTGGTCGTGGCGGGCAGCATAGAGGAGAAGATACTGGCACTGCAGGAGAAGAAGGCCGACCTCGCCGCCGGCATCCTGTCCGACGATGCTGACGGTCTGGTCAAATTCGGCGAGGACGACATTGCCGCGTTGCTCGCGCCGTTGCCCGGCGAGGACGAGATATAGGCACGGGCTGAAAGAGCCGTGAAATTCGTTGTGGGAGCAAGCTCGCTCCCACAGATGATGTTGGAAGTGTTGGATTCATACTGTTGAAAGGTGGTGCATATGCAGCTCGATGCTGAAAAGGCGATGAAAGACCTGGTCAACAAGGGCATCAAGCTCCCGACGCAACCCAGGGTGCTGATCGAGCTGCAGGCCAAGCTCAATTCCGACGATTACAGCATGCGCGAGCTCGCGCAGATCATCGCGCGCGACCCTGGCATCACCGCGATGCTGTTCAAGGCGCTGGGCTCGCCGGTGTTCAGCCACAGCAAGAAACTCGATTCGCTGGAGCAGGTGCTGATGGTGATCGGCGTCAAGCAGACCTGC
The DNA here is from genome assembly GCA_016197305.1 of Nitrosomonadales bacterium. GTDB lineage: Bacteria > Pseudomonadota > Gammaproteobacteria > Burkholderiales > Gallionellaceae > Gallionella. The sequence goes on from JACPVZ010000104.1 coordinate 3,916, forward strand.
AACCTGGTGCAAGCCGTCGCGCTCGCGAACACGATTTCCGATTCGTCGCGCAAGTCTTTTGAAATTTTCTGGACGCGTTCCCAGGAGGTTGCGCAGATCGCGGCGCTGGTCGCTGCAGAGCGGGTCTCGATCTGCAACATCTTTCCGGATCAGGCCTATATGGCCGGGATATTCTTCGAATGCGGCGTGCCGGTGCTGATGCAGCGCTTCCCCGCCTATTGCGACAAGGTGAAACTGGACCATGCCTGCTGCTGGCCGAATCTGTCCGAGGAAGACAAGCATTTCCAGCTCGATCATTGCAGCGTCGGCTATCTGGTGGCACGCCACTGGAAGTTGCCGGACTTTGTCTGTCAGGCGATCCTGTACCACCACGAAGTTCCGCATGACGACCACGGCGCGGTACGCACGCTGGTCGCGATCCT
>JACPVZ010000080.1 GCA_016197305.1 Nitrosomonadales bacterium
CTAGCACCGGGAAGTTCAACCCGACCTTCCTGCGCGTGAAGAATGACGGCAGCGCGGTGTGCCTGACCTGTCATACCAAATAACGAGTCGTTCATTACTCAAAAGGCCGCCTTAGCGCGGCCTTTTTTATTGCTGTTGTGTGTCGATGTTGCGAGGCGATACGGCTCAGCGTTGGGCTGCAATCTGCTGGAATAACGCCAGGCGCCGCGCGTCGATGTGTCCTGTCATCACGGCGGCGCGTAGCGCGCAGCCCGGTTCATGGCTGTGGTGACAGTCGTGAAAGCGGCACTGGCCCAGGTAGGGGGTGAACTCGATGAAACCCTGTTCGATCCGGCCGAAACTCAGATGATGCAGGCCGAAAGCCTGCACGCCGGGGCAGTCAATCAGGCTGCTGGTCGCGTTCAGGCGATACAGCCGTGCGTGAGTGGTGGTGTGCTTGCCGGAATCCAGCGCGGCGGAGATTTCGCGTGTCGCGGCCTGCGCATCCGGCAGCAGCGCGTTGATCAGCGTGGATTTGCCCATCCCGGACTGGCCGACCAGCACACTGGTGTGGTCGGCGAGCAGCGGACGCAATGCGCTCACGTCTTGTCTTGCGCTCAGTTCCAGCACGCGATATCCGATGTGGCTATAGGTGATCAGGCGCTGTCGGGCGGCGGCGGCTTCGGGCAGCTCGCATTTGTTCAGTACGATCAGCACCTGTAGCTGTTGGTCATAGGCGGCCACCAGGCAACGGGCCAGCAATTCGTCACTGAACGAGGGTTCGGCGGCGACGACGACGACGATCTGGGTGACATTGGCGGCGATCAGCTTCTCGCGAAATGCGTCGGAGCGGTGCAGCAGGGTGCGGCGCGGTGCGATGCGCTCGATCACGCCCTGGGGGCTGCCGGAGGGGCTCGCCGCGTCACCGGTATGACGTACTTGCACTTCGTCGCCGCACACCACCTCGCTCTTCTTGCCGCGGGTCAGGCAGGCGATGATGTTGCCATCTGCCAGCTGTACCAGGTATTGGCGTCCGAATGCCGCGACTACCTGCCCCGATTGGAGTTCAGCGGGATTCATCGCCGGTCAGTGTGTTGGGCTGATGGGCATGCATGTGGAGCGAAGCTCGCTGCATCAAGCAAGCAGCGCATCCGCCTTGGTCGCGCAGATGAAATCGTTTAATGTCAGCCCTTGCGCGGCATGGGTGGTGTAAGTGACGCGGCAGCTGTTGTAGCTGACCACGAGGTCGGGGTGATGGTCCTCTCGGTGCGACAGCCATGCGATCGCATTGACGAAGGCGATGGTGCGGTAATAATCGGCGAAGCGGTAGGTCTTGTGGATCGCCAGATCCTGGCGCTGCCAGCCCTCCAGCGTGTTCAGCAGTTGTGCGGTTTCGGCATCGCTCAGGGTTGCTGCGTCGTTACGGCAATGCTGGTCGAGCAGGGTATTCATGCTGGCGGTTACTTCAGCTTGTAGTAACGATTCAGGTAGGCGCCCAGGTCCTGCTTGTCCTGTGCGCTGAAATTCGCGCCGACATTGCCACTGCATACGCCGATCTGGTCGATCAGGTCGCTTGCGCTGCGCACCTTGCTCTTGATACGGGTGAATATCTTGTTGCCGTCCCCGCCCATGATGGTATCGTGGCACTGATTGCACCGGTATTGATCGAACAGTTTCTTGCCGTTCTGCGCGTTGCCCTTGGGGAACGGATCGGCAGCTGCGCCGCTGGCGGCGCACAACAGCATCAGGGTGATTAGCAGTTTCATCATGTTCTCCTTCATTGGGCTTGCAGATGGGCGATGCGCACCGTGGCTGGTGGATGCGAATCGTAGAATTTTGAATACAGAGGGTCAGGGGTCAGGGTGGCTGCGTTGTCCTGATAGAGTTTCACCAGCGCGTTGATCAGGTCGCTGGCGGCTGTCTGCTTGGCGGCATAGCTATCCGCCTCGAATTCGTGCTTGCGCGAGTAGGCCGCCATCAGCGGGCTGAGCAGGAAGCTGAACACCGGCAGAATCATGAAAAACAGCAGCAATGCGAGTGCGGTGGATGCAGTGTGTACGCCCAGTCCCTGATAGAACCACGAGGTTTGCATCAACTGGCCCAGCAGCCACAGAAATCCCAGGCTCATCGCGAAGGTCGTGACGATACGTTTCAGCACATGGCGATGCTTGAAATGGCCAAGTTCGTGCGCCAGCACGGCCTCGATTTCATCGCCGCTCAGGCGTTCCAGCAGCGTGTCGAAGAACACGATGCGCTTGGTCTTGCCGAAGCCGGTGAAATAGGCGTTGCCATGCGCGCTGCGCTTCGAACCATCCATCACGAACAGGCCTTGTGCGGTGAAGCCGCAGCGCTTGAGCAGCGACTCGATGCGTGAACGCATCGAGTCGTCTTGCAACGGCGTGAATTTGTTGAACAGCGGCGCGATGAAAGAGGGGTAGATGAACAGGATCAGCAGGTTGAATCCCATCCACACCAGCCATACATACAGCCACCAATAGGTGCCCATGCGTTCCATCAGCCAGAGTACGCCGAACAGCAGCGGCAAGCCGAGGATGGCGCCGATCAGCAGCCCCTTCAGCGCGTCGCTGAGGTACAGCATCAGGGTGGTCTTGTTGAAGCCGAAACGTGCCTCTATGACGAAGGTGTGGTACAGGTTGAATGGCGTTTCCAGCATAGAGAACAGCAACAGCACCGCAACGATGCTCGCCATGCCCTGCGCGATCGGGTTGCTGAACCAGGCGTTGCACAGGTCGGCGATCGCCTGGATGCCGCCCAACAGTGTAAAGCCCAGCAGCAGCAGGGCGTTGAACACCGTGCCGAACATCGCGAAACGGGTCTTCGCGGAGGTGTAGTCAGCGGCCTTTTGGTGATCGGCGAGCCGGATATTGGTGCGGAACACATCCGGCACCGCGGCGCGGTGCGCGGCGATATGCGCCAGATGGCGCCGCGCCAGCCACAGTTTTGCCAGCGTGGTGGCCAGCAGTGCGGCGCTGAAGAACAGGCTGAATTGAGTCGCGGTCATGGTCGATTCGATTTTCGTAACGGTGGGGGTTGTGACACAATGTGCGCCTTACCGTTCACTTAACGCGCGCGAATTATGGCACAAAATCAAAACCACCTGATCTGGATCGATATGGAAATGACCGGGCTGAACCCGGACGGCGACCGCGTGATCGAGGTCGCGCTGGTGATCACCGACAACAATCTGGAGACCGTTGCAGAAGCGCCGGTGCTGGTGGTGCATCAGCCGGACAGCGTGCTGGACGGCATGGATGCGTGGAACAAGTCCACCCACGCCAAATCCGGTCTGATCGAAAAGGTGAAGGCATCCACGCTGGACGAGACGATGGTCGAGGCTCAGATGCTGGCGTTCCTGCAGGAGTATGTGCCGACGCGTACCTCACCGATGTGCGGCAACTCGATTTGCCAGGACAGGCGCTTCCTGGCGCGCTGGATGCCCAAACTCGAGGAGTATTTTCACTACCGCAACCTCGACGTCAGCACGCTCAAGGAGCTGGCCAAGCGCTGGAAACCGGAAGTCGCGCAGGGCCTAAAAAAACACGGCAAACATGAGGCGCTGGCGGATATCTACGAATCGATACAGGAGCTGCGGCATTACCGCGAGCATTTCATCAGGCTTTAAGCATCCTCAGGCTCGCTCCCCGATCCGGTTTCAGGTCTTCTGTTTGATCGCCAGCACGGCCTGGTTGCGCAGCGTGCGCAGCAGCCCGAGCTGTTGTTGCGAAATGTCCAGCGCGTTCGCTTCTATCATGTCGGCATAGAACAGCCCGATCGCCTTGCCGTTCAACATCAGCGGCAACAGGATGAAGCACGGTGCGTTGATCGTGTCGCGATACCAGCCCGGAATCTTGTCTGAAATGTTCAGCGCGTGGATATCCGCGATCGCGATATCCAGGCCTTTCTCGATCGACAGATGGAATACATCGGGGGTAAACGGCAGCGGGAAATGGAAATGCGGGATGATTTCATTGATGCCGGTGCCGAAGCCGAAGCGCGCCAGCATACGCCCCTGCTTGTTGTTGCGGATCATGATCAGGGCACGGCCGAAGCCCATGCCGCGATACATGGTTTCCAGCGCGATTTGCAGGATGTCGTTCAGGTTGTAGTCGCCGACCATGGAGTTGGTGATGTCCTGTATGCCTGCACTGAGGATAGCCTCGGAATTCAGCGGGCGGGCATTGATCTGCTGATCCAGCACTTCCTGTTCGGTCACCTTTTGATCGAGCTTGGTGACCCCGTCCAGGCTGTCATCCTGTTTCGCGGTTTTTCCGGGCAGCGCGTGGCCGCTCCAGTCGCGCACCCGGCTGAGCAGCGTGCTGTTGCTGGTGTTGATGCCGAGTATCGCGGTGCGGTATGAGAGTTCGTGCAACCCGACTGAGATTGCCGAGGACAGATCCTGTTCCGATACCTGTGCAGCTTCTTCGTAGCGTTTGGCCAGGTCGCGCAGCAGTTGCTGCTTGTCCTGCACCTGCGAGGCGGCCGATATCTCGCATAATTCGTGGGCCATGTTCACCGTCACGGCCAGATCATCGAGTGCGCCATGGCTGGAGGGAAGGTTTTTGCTGTCGATCTTGCGCATCCCCGCAATCAGGCGTGGCGGAAAGTTCCAGCTTTGCGCCACGCTGGAGCCCAGGTCGTCATAGGAAACCCCCAGCACTTTGACGGTGGCCTTGGTTTCGCTCTCTCCCTGTGCGATCAGGCTGGCGATCTCCTGGCTTTCCTCGAAAAAATAATAGATAGACAGCAGCTTGCCCAGATTGTGGAACATCGAGCAAACCAGCACTTCCTCGGTGTCGAGCAATTCATGTTTGGCGGACAATTGTGTGGCGACCACGCCGGAAAACACTGCCTTGATGATTTCATCCTTCAGTTGCGCCGCCTGAGCCTTGTTTTGCAACAGCTCGAGGAGGATCAGCGACATCGCGATGTTGCGCACGGTCTCGAAGCCCAGGATCACTACGGCCTTGGATACGGTATTGATCGTGCCGCCAAACTGGCCGTAAGTTGCGGCGTTGACCAGCTTCAGCAGCTTGTTGGTCAGCGCCAGGTCTTGCAGGATGATGCCGGCCAGTTTGCTGATGCTTTCGGATTCCGAAGCGGTGATCTTGTTGATTTCGGAAATGACGCTGGATAACGCCGGGAAGTCCTGCTTGCTGCGCATGCGATGCAGCAGGAACTCGGTGGTCGCATTGCGCTTTTCCTTGAGATAGTCCTGCAGCTCCTGTTTCATCACCAGCGCGCTTAGGTAACGTTCACGCGGATCCTTGGCTACGGCCCTGAGTATGATGGATTCGAGCTTCTTGTCGATCAGCTTGTTGCGTGTCGACGGTGCGGCGATGTTTTCGTGTGCGGCACGATTCAATACTTCATAGATGTTGTGTCCGCTGACCGCATATTCTCCGGTGACCATCTCATACAGCATCGTGCCTACCGAATAGATGTCGGACAGAAAATCGCCGCGCTTGCCGGAGATCAGCTCGGGGGCTACGTATCTTGGCGTGCCGTTCAGCGTGGCATCATGGGGTTGTTCGAGCGCAGAAACGGTCTTGGCTAATCCGAAATCCATGATCATCGGCAGTCCGGCATTGCTGATCATCACGTTGGCCGGTTTCATGTCCAGGTGGCATATCCCCTGTGCGTGGGCATAGGATAACCCTTCCAGCACGCCGCAGATGATCTCGGCGGCGCGCACCTGAGGCAGGGTCTTTTCCTGTTTGAGGGTCTGGGCCAGCGTTTTTCCTTCGATATATGCGTAGATCAGGTAGGGGACGCCTTGATCTTGCCCGGCGTCGTGCAGCGTGATGATATTGGGGTGCTGGAGCTTGCTGACGATCAGCGCCTCGTGGGTCAGTTGTTCGGCCTTGTGGGTCAGGTTGCGCAGTGTCTTGATTGCGACTTTGCGATCCAGTTGGGGATCGTAGGCCAGGTACACCATGCCCTGTCCGCCTTTGCCCAGCTCGGACAGGATTTCGAAACGACCGATACGTTGTGCAGGCATGATGGTGTCAGAGCCGTCTGTTCAATGGGGTTGCCGTGCCGGATAACGGCGCCGCGGCGTATTGATTTTTGGGTAGGTGCGACATCGTTAGACCTTCTGTTTGATGGCTAATACGGCCTGGTTGCGCAAGGTGCGCAACAGCGACAGTTGTTGCGGCGACATGTTCAGGCCGTTGGCTGTCGGCATGTCGGCATAAAACAGCGCAATCGGTTTTTCTTTGACCATTACCGGCAACAGCATGAAACTGGGTGCATTCACCGAGCTGCGGTACCACTCCGGAATCTTGTCTGAAATGTTGGGAGCATGAATGTCCTCGATCGCGATGTCCAGCCCCTTGGCGATCGACAGGTGAAATACGTCGGGCACAAAGGATAGGCTGAAGCGCAGGCGCGGGATCGTTGCCTCAATGTCGGCGCCGAAACCGAAGCGGGCCGCCATGATGTTCTTCTTGTTGTCACGGATCATGATCATGGCGCGGTTGAATCCCATGCCGCGATAGATCGTTTCCAGGATCATCTGCAACAGGTCGTTCAGATTAAAATCGCTGACCAGCGAAGTCGTTACATCCTGTATGCCCGCGCTCAATATCGCTTCCGCATTGGCGTTGCGGTCGCCGCCGTCAACGAGTTCAGGCGGGGCGATGGTGACTTGCTCCAGACCGGTTACGCCATCCGTATCCTGTTTCTTCTCTTTGGGCAGGCTGGACTCGGCTTGCCCACACCATAGCCGAACCTTGTCCAGAAGCAGGCTGCGCGTCGTGTTGATGCCGAGGATGCCGGCGCGCAGTTTCAATTCGCCGAGGCCGTTGTCCAGCGCGCCGGACAATTCGCGCTCGGAGACTTTGTGCGCATTTTCATAGCGCTTGGACAGGGCACGCAGCGCCTGGCTTTTTTCGTTCAACGGTGCCGATACTGCCACATCGCATAAATCGTGGGCAAGATTGACGGTTACGGTCAACTCGTCCAGTTCGCCATGAGGCACGGCGATTCTGTCGCCGGCCAGCTTGTGCATGCCGGCCAGCAGGCGTGGAGGGAAGTTCCAGTTGTGCGCCACACCCAGCCCCAGTTCCGGATAGTTGACCCCCAGCACTTTCTGTGCGGCTGACTGTTCGGTCTCGCCACGTTCGACCAGCCGGGATATTTCCTGGCTTTCATCAAAAAAATAAAAGGTCGCCAGCATCTTGCCCAGATTGTGGAACATCGAGCAGACCATGACTTCTTCGGCATCGCGGATGTTATGCCCGGATAGCTGCGCGGCCACGATGCCCGAGAACACGGCCTTGATGATTTCATCGCGCAGCTGTGATGCCTGCGCCTTGTTCTGCAGGAACTCCAGCAGGATCAGTGTCATCGCGATGTTGCGTACGGTCTCGAAACCGAGGATCACGACTGCCTTGGAAACGGTGTTGATCGTGCCGCCAAACTGTCCGTAGGAGGCGGTGTTGACCAGCTTCAGCAGCTTGTTGGTCAGCGCGAAATCCTGCAGGATGGTGCGCGCCAGTTTGCTGGTGCTTTCCGACTCTGAGGAAACGATCTTGTTGATTTCCGAGATGATGTTGGACAGAGCGGGGAAATCGCTCTTGCTACGCATCCGGCGCAGCAAGAATTCCAGCGTGCTGTGCGCCTCGTGTTGTGTGGGTTCGGCCTTGTTTTTTTCGCCCAGGTAATCCTGCAAGGCTTGCCGCATGGCTTCTGCATCGGGATAGCGCTGTGAGGGATCTTTGGCCACGCTCTTGAGGATGATGGCCTCCAGCTTCTCGTCGATCAGCTCATTATGCGATGAGGGGGAGGCGATGCTTTCGTTGGCAGCGCGGTTCAGCACTTCATAAATATTCTCGCCGCTGACTGCGAACTCACCGGTGACCATTTCGTAGAGCATTACGCCTGCGGCATAGAGATCACCGGAAAAGGCGACCGGCTTGCCGGCTATCAGTTCCGGAGCCATATAGCGCGGAGTACCGCTCAGTGTGGCGGAAAAATCCTGCGGCTGTTTGCCGCTGGCCGTGGCGAGGCCGAAGTCCATCAGCATCGGCGTGTTATCGGCCGTGATCATCACGTTGGCCGGTTTGACATCCAGGTGGGAGATGCCCTGCGCGTGCGCGTAAGCCAGCCCTGCCAGAACCCCGCTGGCGATTTCCGCCGCTTGTACCAACGACAGATTCTTGTTCTCTTTGAGCAGTTGTTCGAGTGTGCGTCCCTCGATGTGGGCATAAACCAGATACGGCGTGCCCTGATGTTCGCCAAAGTCATACAGCGGCACGATGTTGGGCTGCTGCAGCTTGCTGACGATGCGGGCTTCGTGTATCAGCTGCTCGGTCTTGTGTGCCAGGTTGCGCAGCGTCTTGATTGCAACCTGCCGGTCGAGTTGCGGGTCACGCGCCAGATACACCGCGCCCTGCCCGCCCTTGCCCAGCTCGCGGAGGATTTCGAAACGGCCGATCAGTTGTGCTGACATGAGCTAGGCAATGAATGAGGAGTGGCAGGAGGCATGTGGTGCTGGCGAATGCTGCCCGCCATGCAGGAGGAGATCAGTTTTTTGCTCCCATCGCCAGGGCGCGCAACCTGCTTTGTTCCAGCGCGGCCGCATCGGGTTCGGCCAGCCAGCCGTGCAGGTTGTCCATCACCAGGTCGGTCAAGGCGTGCATCCAGTCATTGCGGTCATTCAGGCTATGGCGCAGTTCGTCGAACACGATGTCGAAGGCTGTCGCGGTGCTGCTGGCGGCATATTGAGGATACATGGGCACGACCAGGATGCGCTGGCAATTCTGTTCCCGGAGTTTGCGCAGCGCGCTCGGAATCGACGGGTTGCCGTAACGCATCGCGTAATCCACCGCGAATGGAGCCTTGGTGCGTTCTCCCAGATAGCCCTGCAGCAGCGTGGCCTGTTTCTCGGTATGGACACGCAGCGGCGAGCCTTCCTTGGTCCAGATCGTGGCGTATTTTGCCGCGGATTTTTTCGGGCGCACATTGAGGATGATGCCGTTGAGGATGAACCACCATATCGCCTTGGGAATCTCCACCACGCGCGGGTCGCTGAGGAATTCTTTCAGATAAGGGCGTACCGCCTGCGCAGTCGGTTCATCGGGCGTGCCCAGATTGATCAGCAGGATGCCGGTCTTGGCCGGTGTGCCGTGCGTGAAGGTGGGTTCGGTTTGGTATGCCATCTGTATTTTCCTTGCGGGTGGGGTTAGTTTTGTGAAAGGGCATTGCCGAGCAATCGCGCGGTGATGTCCACGATGGGGATGACGCGTTCATAATCCATGCGCTTGGGACCGACCACGGCAAGTGTGCCAACCACCTGGCCATCGGCCGAATAGGGTGCAGTGATCACGCTGCATTCATCCAGCGAAGCCAGTCCCGATTCGCTGCCGATGAAGATGTGGATGCCTTGCCCCCTGCGGCTGGCATCCAACAGTTGCAGCAACTCGGTCTTTTGTTCGAACAGCGTGAACAGTCCGCGCAGCCGGTTCATGTCGCTGGATAAATCCTGAACGTGCAGCAGTCTGTGTTCGCCGCTGATCACATAATCCTCGGCTTGTTTTGCCTCGGCTGCATCCCCTGCCGCGAGTGCCGCGACCATCAGTGCATTCATGTCGCGGTGCAACTGCTGAAGCTCGCCCTGCAGACGGTCGCGAATCTGCGAGAAGCTGCAGCCGATGTAATTCTGGTTCAGGAAGTTGGCCGCTTCGGTCAGCTGCGACTGGGTATAGTCGCGTTCCATCAGCAGCACGCGGTTCTCCACTTCGCCATCCGGCATCACGATGATCAGCAGCACGCGCTTTTCGCCCAGCCGCAGGAATTCGATCTGGCGCACCGTGATCGCATTGCGCTTGGTCGTGGCGACCACGCCGGTGAACTGGGTCAGATCGGATAGGATGTTAGAGGCTTGCGCGATCAGGCGGGAGGGATTGTCCGGCTGTAACTGGCTTTCCAGCTGCTGCACGCGTGCGCTGTCCAGCGGCTTGGTGATCAGCATCGTGTCGACGAACAGGCGGTAAGCCATCCCGGTCGGGATGCGGCCTGCAGAGGTGTGCGGGCTGCTGACCAGGCCGATCTCTTCGAGGTCGGCCATCACATTGCGTATCGTCGCCGAGCTGACCTCCAAGCCGGAGTATTGCTGGAGCGCGCGCGAACCGACCGGCTGGCCGTCGCTGATATAGCGTTCCACCAGGGTCTTGAGCAGGATCTGTGCGCGTTCGTTGAGCATGGCATGGATTCTACCATCGGCAGGCCCACGCTCAACCGCTTTGCAAGCGGGGTATGCGGTGCAAAATAAAAGGCACCCCGGCGGGGTACCTTGCGAGATTCACGCCCGGCGTCGGCAGTATAAAGGCTACAGCTTCTTCTCGGTCTTGCGGATGCCTTCCAGTATCTCCGCCTTGCGCCCTGCATC
>JACPVZ010000081.1 GCA_016197305.1 Nitrosomonadales bacterium
GAGGGAGATGTCCTTGATGATCTGACGCTTGGGAGGAACGATCTTGCTCACGCGGAGCATCGACATTACGTATTGGGCCATGGATTCCTATCCTATTTCATTGGTGAAACTGCGTTGGCTTCCTTGCTCACTCCTGATGGAACTACTAGCCATTCGACTAGGCTATCAAAATACGATAACCAAGTCGCTGGTTATAGCCTTACTACTCGTAATGTCTGCGTCGCTCGCTCGTCGCCGCCTTGTTTGACCTTCGAAATAGAATCGGAATGGATCAGCTGGAAGATGCGCGAGTTTAACCTATTACCCCGGGGCGGAGTATCTGTCGCCGACGCGCGCCACGGCATACCAGGCGTTGAGGTCAGCGCCGTCCAGCCCCTTGCTCCAGGACGCGATATCGTCCTCGCCGAGCGGGGTGTACGGTCCCAGTTTCACCTCGAAAAGCGCACCGCCTTCATCCCGCGACAGGATGGCATGCCAGGTGCCGAGCGGGAATTCCACGACACTGCAGCCGGCACCCAGCTCGATGCGCTCGGTCACCACGCCCGCCTCATCGAACAGCAGCACCACGAAGCGCCCCCGCAGCGGCAGCAGCATCTCCCAGGTATGCAGATGACGATGCGGCACGATCAGCGTGCCCGGCTCCATGGCGATGGCGAGGCGATGGACCGGCTCGCTCATCTCCCGATGCAGGTTGTGATGGGCGCGCAGGCGCGGGGATAGCCTGGCCTGTTCGGAGAGCGTGTCCAGCAAGGGGGTGGTCAGTTGTTTCATGCGTTCTCTCATAAAAATCAGGGCGCCATTCTCCCGCGCTTTTGTTCATGCGGAGGATCGGTGCGCCCGGCGACACCCGCGATGCGCCTATGCCTTGCAAGCATGGCATGGGCCCGCCGGGGGACACATCGGCCTGAAGATCGCATGCAGGCTCACAAGCCCCGGCAACGCTGTCATAATAACGGACGCATAATTTATTCGTAAGGTGAGCGAGTTTGGCCCCGGGAAGAAACGACCCCTGCAGTTGCGGCAGCGGTAAAAAATACAAGCAGTGCTGCATGGGCAAGGCCGCGCTGTCCGCCGCGCCGGGGCCGATGCCCGCCGAAACAGCCCCGCTGGTCGCGCTGTTCAATGCCGGGAAACATGCGGAAGTGGAAAACCGCGCGCTCGCGCTGCTGCACCGCTATCCCGGCTCGGGCACGGTGTGGAAAATCCTGGGCGCCGCGCTGCAGCTGCAAGGCAAGGACGCGCTGCCCGCGTTGCAGAAGGCCACCGAGCTGTCGCCGGACAATGCCGAAGCGCATTACAACCTGGCCGTCGCCCGCAAGTAGCGCGGCCTGCTGCACGATGCGGTCGCCGGCTATCGCCGTGCGATCCAGCTCAAACCCGACTACACCGGGGCGCACTGCAATCTGGGCAATGCGCTGCGCGATCTCGGCCAATTCGAGGACGCGCTGAACAGTTACCGCCACGCGCTGAGGCTGGATCCCGGGCATGTGGACACCCATTTCAACCTGGGCAACGCGCTCAAGCATCTCGGGCGGCTCGACGAGGCGGCCGCCAGCTATCGGCGCGCGCTGCAGCTCAATCCCGGTTTCGCCGCCGCACACAACAACCTCGGCGCGACGCTGAAAGACATGGGCCGCTTCGAGGAAGCCGCCGCCAGTTACCGCCGCGCGGTGGAGCTGCAGCCCGATTCTGCCGATGCGCACAACAATCTCGGCACCGCACTGAAAGAACTCAACCGGCTCGATGAGGCGGTCGCCAGCTATCGGCGTGCGCTGCAGCTCAATCCCGGGTATGCCGAGGTTCACGGCAATCTGGGCAATGCCTACAAGGAGCTCGGCCAGGTCGACGACGCGCTGAACAGCTACCGCCGCACCCTGCAACTCAAGCCTGACTTGCCCGAGATATTCAGCAGCCTGCTGCTCACGCTGAACTACACGGCCAGCCAGAGCACGGCCGAGTGTCTGGCGGAAGCGCGGCGCTATGGCCAACTGGTAAGCGGGAAGGCGAGTGCGCCGTTCTCTTCCTGGAACTGCGATCCTGAACCCCAGCGCCTGCGCGTCGGCATGGTGTCCGGTGACCTGTGCAACCATCCGGTCGGGTTCTTTCTGGAGGGCCTGCTCGCGCACATCGACCCCGCGCGCATCGAGCTGGTCGCCTATCCCACCTGCGCCACCGTCGACGCGCTGACCAGGCGCATCCAGCCTTATTTTTCCGCGTGGAAGCCGCTGCTCGGCCTGAGCGACGAGCAGGCCGCGCGACTGATCCACGCCGACGGCGTGCATGTGCTGATCGACCTGTCCGGGCATACCGGCAGGAACAACCGTCTTCCGGTGTTCGCCTGGCGGCCCGCGCCGGTGCAGGCGAGCTGGCTCGGTTATTTCGCGACCACCGGCGTGGCGGAGATGGATTATCTGCTCGCCGATCGCATGGGGGTGCCCGAGGAACACCGCGCGCATTTCACCGAGACGATTCATTATCTGCCCGAGAC
>JACPVZ010000107.1 GCA_016197305.1 Nitrosomonadales bacterium
ATCCTTGTCGCCGCGACCGGACAGGTTGACCAGCAACACTTTGTCTTTAGCCATGCTCGGTGCAATTTTGATCGCATGTGCCAATGCGTGACTGGATTCCAGCGCGGGAATGATACCCTCGAAACGGCACAGCGCATCGAATGCGGCGATGGCCTCATCGTCATTGCTGGCAACGTATTGCGCACGGCCGATTTCCTTGAGCAGGCAATGCTCCGGACCTACGCCGGGATAATCCAGCCCCGCCGAGATGGAATGCGTCTCGGTGATCTGCCCGTTCTCGTCCTGCATCAGATTGACCCTGTTGCCGTGCAGCACGCCGACCCTGGCGTTCGCCGTCAAGGGCGCGGCATGTTTACCGGTTTCAAGACCGAAACCGCCCGCCTCCACACCGATGATCTGCACGCCCGGCACGTCGATATAGGGGTGAAACAGGCCGATGGCGTTCGATCCGCCGCCCACGCAGGCGATCACCGCATCCGGCTGGCGACCGGTCATTTCCGGCATCTGGATTTTCGCTTCGTTGCCGATCACACACTGAAAATCGCGCACCATCATCGGATAGGGATGCGGACCTGCCGCCGTGCCGAAGATGTAAAACGTGGTCTCGACGTTGGTGACCCAGTCGCGGATCGCCTCGTTGCAGGCATCCTTAAGCGTCTTCGAACCGCTTTCCACCGGCACCACCTTCGCGCCCAACAGCTTCATGCGGAACACGTTCGGCGCCTGACGCTGGATGTCCTCCGCGCCCATATACACGATGCACTCCATACCGAAACGCGCAGCGACCGTCGCCGTTGCCACGCCGTGCATGCCAGCACCCGTTTCGGCGATCACGCGCTTCTTGCCCATGCGTTTTGCCAGCAGCGCCTGGCCCATCGCGCTGTTGATCTTGTGCGCACCGGTGTGATTCAAATCTTCTCGTTTGAGATAAATCTGCGCGCCGCCCAGATGTTCGGACAGGCGTTTGGCGTGATAGACCGGGCTGGGACGACCGACGTAATGCTTTAATTCGTAAGCCAATTCCGCCTTGAAATCGGCATCGTCCCGATAGCGCAGATACTCTGCCGCCAGCTCTTCCACCGCCGGAATCAGCGTCTCGGCCATATACGTGCCACCGAATTGACCGAAATGGCCGGTATTGTCTGGATAGTTATACATCGTTTAACCTTTTGTAATCTGTTCGCTTCACTTCATGCATAAAACGCATCACTTTCAGCGCATCCTTGATGCCTTTAGCCGCCTCGACCCCGCTGGACACATCCACCGCGTAGGGCCGCACTTGTGTGATCGCTGCCGCGACATTGCCGTCATCCAGGCCGCCGGACAAAATGATGCGCGGGCGCAACGCTTCGGGAATCAGCGACCACTCGAAAAC
>JACPVZ010000108.1 GCA_016197305.1 Nitrosomonadales bacterium
AATAGTCCCACTGCCGGCTGTTCATGGCGCGGTTCGTGTTGCCTCATGATCCAGTAATGCACGGCCACTGCTGCGGGGAATACCAGCGTGAGCGCACCATACAGCACATGGTCATACTGCATCTGGCTTGCCGCCGCGATCAGCGCGATGGCTGCGAAATGCACCAGTGCAGTGGCGCGCATCGCGGTCCAGTTCCAGTGTTTACCAGCCACCTCAAACAGCACCGCGGCCACTGCGGACAAGCCTAACCAGCTGGCATGCTGGTAGGTATAGCTGACAAATTTATCTATTTCACCGACACTGGCAGTCGCCCACCACAGCAGGCCCCAATACAGCAGCAGATTGGCGATTTTCTGGGTATTGATGTTTTTCTTGTCCCACAGGTGCAACATCAAGCCGCTGGCCATGCCTGCTATCGCGATGATGAAACTGCCCACATAGACATCGTTGAAAATCGGTGCGCTGCGCGATAGTTCGCCGAAATTCGCCAGAAAATAAAATCCGGCCAGTCCTTGCAACGCGATGCCGGTACGCCTCGCGAGGTAACGATCCTGTCGTATGCCCAGCCACAGGACCGCGCAGCCTTCCATGGTCCAGAATGCCGAGGTGACCTGCGCGCCGAAGGCCAGCGGTATCGCGTAGGTGAACATCGCAATGGAGATGGCGAGATGCCCTCTTTCCATCAGGCGCAACGCTTCGTCGCGGCGACAGTACAGCACCCACCACAACGCGAGGTAGTACAAACCGACGAAGAATACGCTCCATGCCAGCCCATATTCATAGGGCTGCATCAGTGTCTGCTGGCAGAACACTCCGGCCAGCGGTGTGCCAAACAGCAACAAACCATCGCCCCAGCCCGGCTTGCTGGCGCGCTTGAACAGTGTGAACACCACCGGCACCAGCGAATACATCAGGAAGAACAAGATCAGGAAAAATTCGGTACTGGGCATGTATTCGTCGCGATAGGAGCGAAATGCCCAAGCCATGCCGATGGCGAAGGTAAACAGGAATCCGGCCACATTCAGTTCACGCCAGGACTTGAACCAATTGACGCTGATGATCAGCGTGTTGAGCAACGCAAAATAACTGAACAGTGCGATGTGATTGCCGGTGTGATTATCTGCCAGCACCGGTGACAGGAACGCGCCTGAGATACCCAGCACGGCTAGTATGACGCTGTCCAGTTTCGCCGCGATCAGCAGGCAGCTCACCCCCAGCAGGGTGAACATGACAAAGGCCAGTTGTGGGCCGACCATCTGGTAACGCACCAGCATGAAATACACGAGCAGATAAAGTATCGCGAAACCGCCACCCTGCAATGCGAAACCGAACATACGATGCTTTTCGCCGGCTGCGCGCGACCAGCCGAACATGATCATCGCGACACTGGCCACCGCGCCAAGCAGCAACCTGATCTCCACCGGGAACATGCCGTAATCGGCCGCAAGCTTGAGTGCCGAAGCTACACCAAAGAACAGCAACGCCACGCCGACCTTGGCGAGGATGTTGCCACCGAACAATTTTTGCCACAGCGGTGATGATGTCAGGGTAGCGAAATCGAAGGGTGTTAGCGTATCGTACTGCTCAGAATCCTGCTGCAATGAGGCATCAAGCGGTACCTCGCGCGCCTTTACCGCAGCCGCGGCCTGGTAAGATGGCTGTGATGATGACGAATCAATCGGAAATCTCTGTGCCATATCAATAGGCGGGAGAATTTCGCTCTCCGGCTTGTGCACAGCTACCGCTTCGGCATTAACTTGTGCCGCCTCACCTATTTTTGCATTTTCCAAATCGTCCAAACGTTTGCTCAAACGCGTGACCGCCTCATTCATGCGTTTCAACTGAAGTGAAAATTCCTGCTCAACCTTGTTGACCCTTGCAAACAACATGCCGATCACGAAACCGACAGAACCGCCCAATAGAGTGCCACTAAATCCGAAATGTGAGCCAATCCATACACCAGCCACCAAGCCTATAAGCCACATTGCTGTTCTCCCGTTAGATGCCTGATTTACTCAATGAATAGATGGTACTTAATGTGGACGGCGCTGCGCTGACTACAGCGGGGACAGCAGCACCGTTTCGCGCAGTTTCTTCAGCTGGTCGCGCAGCTCCGCAGCCTTTTCGAATTCCAGGTTCTTCGCGGCCTGCAGCATGTCCTTTTCCAGCCGCTTGATCTCTTTTGCGACTTCCTTC
>JACPVZ010000028.1 GCA_016197305.1 Nitrosomonadales bacterium
GCGCCTGAAAGTCGCGATCACGCTGATCCCCAACCCGCATCTGGAAACGCCGAACTACAGCATCAACCGCCTGCGCCAGGACGACCTGAGCGGCGACGTGCTGCAAGCCAGCTACAAACTGGTAGAGAAGCCGGTCGAAGAGAAGCCGCTGAGCGCCGCGCAAGAACAGCAAAAGGCCACCCGTGCGCAAGCCGTGGTGCAAGGCATCACCCCGACGCAACCCGCGCCGATGAAGGTGGAAGAAGCCAAGCCGTCGTTCCTCGGCAAGCTTTTCGGCTGGTTCAAAAAACTGGGTGAGGAAGAAAAGCCCAAAGCCAAGCCGGCAGCCAGCAGGCCGCGCAGCGGGCAGCGACCCGAGCGCAGCGAAGGCGGCGGCAACAAGCGTCGTGAGCGCGGCGGTCGTGGCGAACGCGGTGAGCGTGGTGAGCGCAGCGAAGGCGGCAACCGCGAGCGCAACAAACCGGCAGAAGGCGCAACCAAACCGCAAGAAGCGCGTGAACCACGCGAGCCGCGTCAACCGAGGCCGCCACGCCCACCGCGTGCAGCCCCAACGCCGCAAGCTGAAGAGAAACCGGTGCTGGAGACCTTGGTCGCCGCTCCTGCCGAACTGGCTGAAGAAGGCGCCGCACGCGAAGGTGCACGTCGTCGCGGTCGTCGCGGTGGTCGCCGTGAACGTGAACGTCGTGACAACGTGGCGCAAACCACGGAAGTGTCGGCATCGACCGGCGAAGCCGCCGTGCAGCCTGCCGCACCAGCGGGCACAGCACCGGCCAGGCTCAAGCCGACCGAGTACGTCGCCTATCCGGATGGCTATGTGCCGCCCGTGAAGCCGACCGAGTACATCGCCTACCCTGAAGGTCATGTGCCGGCGAAACCGGTTCACGCCGCTCCGCAACCCGTTGTGGCGGCCGCACCGGCGGCAGCGACCGGCGGCGAAGGCTTGGTGCAGATCGAGACCGACCTGAGCAAGGCGTCGGTCGTTGCACTCTATCTATTACCCGCCATGAACGCCAAGTTGATTCCGCAATTCGCCAAGATGAAACCCGGCTCCCGCATCGTCGCCCAAAACACCAGCCAAGTCGCTGGTTATCAGGGTGAACGGTTAATGAATTACGGAATGCTCAATAATTTTTCCTGAACACCCGTTTGGTGCGTGTTCGATCTATAGCGCCAGCGAGATCGCAATCATGATCATGCCCAGCAAAGCAATCATGCTGTATTTAACACGCGTCAGCTTGTCCAGTTCCATGGCGGCGGCAGCGATGAAGATGCAGATAACAGTCATGGCGGCGGCAGCAATGAAGATGCCGATAAAAGTCCTAGTCATTTGTCATTCCTCCGATATCACGTTGCCGATCGGGAAAACAACTCCTGATTTTTCCTGGCACCCTGCACTCAGGGCTTTAGCGGTCGGTTCGTGCGGGCCATATTGGAATTCGCTCGCGCAAAGGTCAAAACCTATGAGACGAAAGGGAACGCCATTCGATGAGAGGCATTTTGGAGCGATGAAAGGTCGATTCTGGGGGACGACTGATAAACGGAAATATCCGTTATGGTGGCTGGCCTGCATGGCCGAGTGGGAAACAGCGCCAGCCCATTACAGGGCTGGCCGCCGTTTGAAGCTTACTTCTTGACGCCGTTGACTGCGGCCTTCAGATTGGCACCAGCCTTGAATGCCGGAACCTTGGAAGCCTTGATCTTCAGTTCTGCGCCCGTCGCAGGATTGCGGCCGGTACGTGCGGCGCGCTTGCGCACTTCGAAAGTACCGAAGCCCACCAAGGCTACGTTGTCGCCTTTCTTCAGAGTGCCGGTGACGATCTCGATCAGTGCGGCGATGTTGCGATCTGCATCCGCCTTGGTGCTGCCAGTCTTTTCTGCCAGTGCTTCGATCAGTTCTTTACGGTTCATTGCTCTTGCTCCCTATGGTTGTGGTTGAATCCGGAGAGGATTGTTGTGGATTTTTGGCCGTCTGGCAAGTACCTGAGTGAAATAACTGCGCAGGACAGCCGTTCTTATTGCCCCTGCACCACCACGATGTAGCGTGCCTTGAGCGATTGGTAGAGCGCATCCCGGACATCATCCGCATCAAGATCGGCCACGCCCAGTATCTCAAGCAGATGTTCGTTGTCCTCGCGGCCGTCCCATATCTTGACGTATGTGCCAGCCTTATAGCCGTGATCCTGGCGGAACACGTTGAGCACGTTCTTGCCGACATACTGCTTGAACAGCTCCATCCAGTTCATACCGCAATCCAGCAACAGCGATTCGAACAGCGCCAGGTTGGTGCGTCTGGATGTCGCCAAACCGACCAGCAAGTCGAGCTTGTCCAGCAGGTTCATCTGCGCCAGCACGTAGTACTGGTTCTCGAAGTGGACCGACTTTTGGTGGAGGGTGAACTCCGCCAGCATCTCCATTTTTGCCAGCGCCAGGTTGCCATGCTTGTTCTGGATGGCGGCAGACAGGATGAAATGCCAGATATCGACCAACTCCATGCGCAACTGCGCCATGTCGCATTCCTGCTTTTTCCACCACTTCCAGCCGTGATGCTCAATCGCCTCGACACCTTCGACATGGATCGCGCGGTACAAGTTGTTATTGGCCGACACCCAGTCAGGGTTGACCTTGCTGTTCATGCTATCCTGCAGTTCAAGCATGGATGCGAGTTGTGTTTCGGTGAGCGTCATCGTTCGTTTCTGCTATTTGAGGGATTCCATTTTACCAACATGGCAGGCGATGCCAGAGATTAAATTGAAATCGAAGGGTGCCCCGGATCCAGGGTCAATTGGGCGCTCACCGCGCAGCACAACTTATCGACCAGATGTTCCTTCCTGCAAACGATGACTGCTCCCAATCAACCGAAAACAGCTATCGGGCAATCGACGCTCCAGGCTTACCTGGAGACCGACTATTGCGTTGCCGCCCCTTCGCCGTTCATATTGCGGGTGGGCGTTGCCAACGACTCGCTGGCAGCACTCTACCAGCGATTCCGGGCCGATTGCGGCGCTTTCATCACCGCCTGCAACCCCCATAGCCAAAAGCTCGGCGATGAAGTCAATGCCGCCAGGCAAGCGGCGCTTGCGCAGGAACTGAACCAGCACAAGCTGAGCTTTTTCGATGGCATCGGCAAACACCCGTCGGGAGATTGGCCCGCAGAACCGAGCTACTTCGTTTTGGGACTGTCGCTTGAGGCTGCAAAATCGCTCGGCATGAGATACGATCAGAATGCGATCGTCTGGTGCGGTGCCGATGCCCTGCCGGAATTGGTTCTATTGAGGTGACTCGAATCAATCGACGGATCGCGCCGCAGGCGAACCGTCATGTTTATGCAGGGGGAAGGAATTTTGAAAGCCATTGCCTTTTTGTTTTTTCTGTCATGCCTGACCACCCCTGCTTGCTTTGCTGCCGAGCAATTCCAGAGCGAACAAGCCGCACAACAACATTGCCCGGACGATACCGTGGTCTGGCTTAATCTTCGTAGCGGCGTGATCCACGCCAAAGGGCAACCCTGGTATGGGCGAACGGCTGCCGGCGCCTATGTTTGCCGCAAAGAAACGGCACAGCAAGGCGATAGCGCCGCGAGCAATGCACACGGCGAGATCGCGTGGGTGAAGGTGACGGAAGACGAAAGCATGGCCGTCTATGCCGCCCCTGCCGCTGCCGCCAAAAAAGGCGGCAGGGTAAGAATATCGTCGCTGGCCGATCTCAGGCAAGCCGCCCAACTGAGCGACGGAAAAACGTTCCTGTCGTGGAAGACCCAATACGAATTTGACTGCAAAAAAACGCGCTCCAGAATCCTTGCGGCCTCGATGCATTCCGGGAACATGGGAGGGGGCGAAGCGACCAATCGCATCGTTTACGACACCCCGGATTGGGAGGTCATCCCGCCCAACAGCAACGGGGAATCGTTATTCAAATTCGCCTGCGGGAAAAGTAGCTGAAGGCTGTTCCGCGCATCGCTAAAAAGAAGACGAGCGTACCCTGTCGTCCCAGCAGCATGCGGCGAACGAACCTCTGGCACGGATCGAGACCCAACGCCCGCATGCGTGATCCCGATCAGGCAGCAAATCAAAAGATAGGCGCGGTCTGACAGTCATTCCATACTCCGATCATCCGCTTTCGGGCGGGCATTTAGCAAATGTGACGTGCAGCATTCGACACGTTGCTGACATTCAGGATGATCACCATGAAGGCTCACTGTTCGGCCTAAGCGGGTGTTCGTGGTAGAGCGCTAGCAATCTGCCTATGTACGCTTTGGGGTACCATGAGCATACTGGCACTTTGTGCCGAACCTG
>JACPVZ010000110.1 GCA_016197305.1 Nitrosomonadales bacterium
AGAGATGATATTTCATATTTCTCTCTTTAAAAAAAAGTTTATTAATTTTTTATGATTTCTGCTATATATACACACTTCTAGACTCACAGCCAGCAGACATATGCCATAAAATACCATCGCATTCCAGCGCATCCAGGCGCGAATGCGGCTTTCCAGGTCCTGGTTGCCGGTGGAACGCTGCTCATCGGCGACCGGTATCGTATTGCAATACGGGGTACTCGCGTTGAACGGCACGCCCGCGCCGGAATTGCGGGCTTTTTCAAGCAATTGTTCCAGCAAAAAATGGGCGCGTTCCGCGCCTTCGTTTTCCAGTACCGACTCGAGGGCTTCCAGCCATTCCTGAGTCTCTTGCGGATCGTAATCGGGTAATGATGCCATCTCTTCACTCTCTATGTTGCTTGGTTATGTAAGGCAGAGCATGCTCTCATGCTCGGTGATAATCCATGCGACCCTCACATCGGTCGCCTCCTGTGGCAGATAGTCCACGACCTGCAGGCAGTAAGCCGCAGCCGCCAGCACCGGCCGGCGCGTTTCAGCGTGGTCTTGCGCCAGCAGCCTGTCGTAATATCCCCCGCCGTAGCCCAGTCGCTCCCCCCTGCGGGTGAACGCCACGCCGGGCAAGAGGGCGAATTATACCTCATTTAGGCCGGACAGCCGCTTGCAGCGTTCGACAACCGGCTCGCGTATTCCCCACAAGCCCGGCGCCAGCTGGCTTTCCGCGTCTTCAACCCAGTACAGGTCGAGCCGGTTGGTATGGCGATTGACCTTGGGCAAGGCCAGGCGCTTGCCTGCCGCCAGCACCTGCGCAGCCCAAAGTTCGCTGGCAAATTCGGTGCCGAAATTCATGTAGCCCAGCACCGCATCGGCCTGGCGGTATTCCGGCAACTGCAGCAAACGCTGGACGATCGCCGCATCGCAGGCAGCACGCTGCTCGGGCGACAACCGTTCGCGCAGCGCCTGGGTTTGCTTGCGTATCGCCTGCTTGAGTGTGGCTGGCGCAACCGGCTGCACGGTCAGCCCAAGAACAGGCGGTATGCGGGGTTGTCGCTCTCGTCCCAGTAGCGGTAACCCAGGGAGTCGAGGAAAGTCTTCAGCGCCTTCTTGTCATGGCGCGGCACCTGCATGCCGACCAGCACGCGGCCATAATCGGCCCCGTGGTTGCGGTAGTGGAACAGGCTGATGTTCCAGTTGTGATTCATGCTGTTGAGGAAATTCATCAGCGCGCCGGGGCGCTCCGGGAATTCGAAACGGAACATGATCTCGTCCTTGACCTCGGGCGCGTGGCCGCCGACCAGATGGCGCAGATGCAGCTTGGCCATCTCGTTGTCGGACAGGTCTATCGTCGGCAACTTGCTGCGCTGCAATTTGTCCACCAGCTCGGTGGTCTCGGACTGGTTGCGCACCTGGATGCCGACAAACACCTGCGCCGCCTTGGGGTCGGCATAGCGATAGTTGAATTCGGTGATGTTGCGTTTGCCGAGCAAGGCGCAAAACTTGCGGAAGCTGCCCGGCGTCTCGGGTATCGTCACCGCCAGGATGGCCTCGCGCTCTTCCCCGATCTCGGCGCGCTCGGCGACGAAGCGCAGGCGGTCGAAATTCATGTTCGCGCCGCAGGCGATCGGGATCAGCGTCTCGCCCTTGAGTTTTTCGCGTCTGGCGTACAGCTTGGCGCCCGCCACCGCGAGCGCACCCGCCGGCTCAAGTATCGAGCGCGTATCCTGGAACACGTCCTTGATCGCTGCGCACACCTCGTCGGTGTCCACCAGCACGATTTCGTCCACCAGCTTGCGGCACAACCGGAAGGTCTCCTCGCCGACCTGCTTGACCGCGGTACCGTCCGAGAACAACCCGACGTCGGCCAGCTGCACGCGCTTCCTGGCCTTCAGCGAGCGGTACATCGCGTCCGAGTCGGTGGTCTGCACGCCGATCACCTTGATGTCGGGGCGCACCTGCTTGACATAGGCCGCCACGCCGGCGATCAGCCCGCCGCCGCCGATGGCGCAGAAGATCGCATGGATCCTGCCCTGGTGCTGGCGCAGTATCTCCATCGCGATCGTGCCCTGCCCGGCGATCACATCGGGATCGTCGAACGGATGCACGAAGGTGAGCTGTTTTTCTTTCTCGAGTTCATATGCATAGCTGCAGGCATCGCTGTAACTGTCGCCGTGCAGCACGATCTCCACCGCGCGCTGGCCGAAGTGCCTGACCGCCTCGATCTTGACATGCGGCGTCGTGGTTGGCATCACGATGACCGCCTTGCAACCGAGGCGGTGCGCGCTCAATGCCACGCCCTGGGCATGATTCCCCGCCGAGGCCGCGATCACGCCGCGCTTGAGCTGCGCTGGGGAAAGCTGAGCCATCTTGTTGTAGGCCCCGCGCAGCTTGAACGAGAATACCGGCTGCATGTCTTCGCGCTTGAACAGCACGGTGTTGCCGGTACGTGCCGACAGGCTGGGCGCATGCTCCAGCGGCGTCTCGACCGCCACGTCGTAGACCCGTGCGTTGAGGATGCGTTTCAAATATCCGTCCATAGCCTTTACCCGAAAAATATACCCGCAGATTAGCACAAATCTCCGCTCCACCCGCACCGGCGCTGCGATTCAGCCTCCCCCACGGAGACTTTTCAGCGCGGCGATCCAGGCCAATCTCACGGGACTTTATTAGTGCTTAACAGACTCGCGGTGTGTCTGTTAGCATGCGTGCTGATAACCATGATTTAATCAAGGTGACCTTGGATGAGGTGGTTGCTGGGCGCACTGATCGTTCTACAGCTTGCCGGGTGCGAACAGCCCCCGGACAGTCCTTATCAGCCCGGCTTCGGTAAACAACCGGCAAACAACACACGCGTATATGTGGTCGGCATCCTGCCGCAACACAACCCCCAGCGCCTGACGGAACTGTACGAGCCCATCCTGGAGCACATCGGCGCCGCGATCCCCGGCGTCCACTTCAAGCTGGAAGCGTCGCGCGACTACGATGACTTCGAGCAGAAGCTTTACGGCGGACATTTCGATTTCGCGATGCCCAACCCCTATCAGACGGTGCTGGCGCTCAAGCATGGTTATCACATCTTCGGCAAGATGGGCGACGACGAGAACTTTCGCGGCATCGTCCTGGTGCGCAAGGACAGCGGCATCAGAAACGTATCCGATCTCAAGGGCAAGAAGATCGCCTATCCGGCGCGCACCGCACTGGCCTCGGCGATGATGCCGCAATATTATCTGCATACGCACGGTATCGACGTCAACCGGGATGTCGAGAATTTTTATGTGGGTTCGCAGGAATCTGCGATCATGAGCGTGTTCCGCGCCGATGTGGCCGCGGGGGCAACCTGGCCGCCGCCGTGGCAAGCGTTCAGCGCCGAGCACCCCGAGATGGCCAGCCAGCTCGAAGTGAAGTGGCAGACCGAATCGCTGATGAGCAACGGCTGGGTGGCGCGCAAGGATGTGCCGCCCGCATTGACCGGACAATTCGCCGCCGCACTGTTTGGCCTGCATGCCAGCGAACAGGGCAAACAGATGCTGGCGCGCCTGCCGCTCTCCCGCTTCGAGCCCGCCTCCGACAAGAGCTATGCACCGGTGCGCGCCTATCTCGAGACCTTTTCCCGCACCGTACGGCCTGTTGAACGATGAGGCACGCTCCCTCCCGTTTATTCGCGGCGGCGCACAGTTATTGGCGCCACTCCATCCGCCGACAACTGATGCTCGGATTCGGTGCGGCGACACTGGCCATGATGCTGGTTTCCGGCTATTTCCTGCACAAGCAGCAACGCGACGAACTCTACCGCCTCAGCGTCGAGCGCGCCACGTCGCTGGCCGACGCGTTGTCCAGGAGCAGCACCTCCTGGGTGCTGGCGCATGATGTGGCGGGCTTGCAGGAGATCTTGTCCGGCTTGTCGAACACGGTCGACTTGAAACGCGCCTTTGTGCTTGCGCCTGACGGCGAAGTGCTCGCCTCCAGCAGGACGGACGAGAACAACCTGTACGTCAACGACCCACTCAGCCAAAGCCTGCTCAACGCAGCGCCTGGCCGGCATGTTTTGCTGAACCAGGACAACCTGATCGATGTCGCCATGCCCATCGTCGCAGCGGGTCGCCATATCGGCTGGGCGCGTGTCGAGATGACGCGTGACTCGGAAAATGCCGCGCTGCGCGATCTGGTCATGCTCAACCTGGGTTTCGCCATCTGTGCGATGTTGCTGGTGGCGCTGGCGGCATGGTTGTTATCGCGCAGACTGATGCGCGGACTGGACCAACTGGTGGTCACCACCGGTGAAGTGGAACTTGGCCATCTGGACGCGCGCGCCAAGGTCTTGCGCGACGATGAAATCGGCATGCTGGCGCGCAACTTCAACCATATGCTGGACACGCTGAACAGCAGCGAAACCCGGCTGCGCGCCATCATCAACGCCTCGCCAGTACCGAAAGCCCTGAACGATGCGCAACAGCGCATCACCTTCCTGAATCCGGCCTTTGTCACCACCTTCGGCTATAGCCAGGAAGACATCCCGACGCTGGCAGAGTGGTGGCTCAAAGCCTGTCCCGACCCCGATTATCGCCAAGGGGTGGCCGACAGCTGGCAAGCTCATCTCGATCAGGCGCTGCGGGATCACAAGCCCTTCCAGCCGCTGGAGCTGACCGTGCGCTGCAAGGACGGCAGCGTCAAGACTGTGATGGGAACAGCGACCGCGCTGGAGAACTCGCCGATGCATGAACATCTGGTGGTGCTCTACGACATCACCGAACACAAGCTCAACGAGGCGAAGATCCAGCGCTTGAGCCAGCTGTACGCCGCGCTGAGCGAGTGCAACCAGATCATCGTGCGCTGCAATGACGCGGAAGAGCTATTCGACGAGATTTGCCGCATTGCGGTGCAGTTCGGCGGTTTCGAGATGGCGTGGATAGGCCTGCTGGACCATGCCAGCGGGCAGGTCAAACCGGTTGCCTCCTATGGGAATTACAGCGACTATCTGGACGACATCGATATCTCGACCGATATCGCCAGCCCCTATGGCACAGGACCGACCGCCACCGCGATCCGTGAAGACCAGCCTTGCTGGTGCCAGGATTTCCAGCACGATCCGGCAACGGCCCCATGGCACGAGCGTGGCGCACGGGCCGGCTGGGGCGCATCGGCGGCGTTGCCGCTGCATCGCAACGGCCACCCGATCGGGGCTTTGACCCTGTATGCCGGCAAGCCTCACGCCTTCGATCAGGCCTCGCGCGAGCTGCTCAGGGAAATGGCTGCGGATATCAGCTATGCGCTGGACAATTTCGTCCGCGAAGCGCAATTGCGCCTGACCGCCAAGGTATTCGAGCAGAGCAACGACGGTTTCCTGCTGACCGATGCCAATTGCGACATCATCTCCGCCAACAAGGCGCTCACTGACATCACCGGCTACAGCGAGGCCGAATTGCTGGGGAAAAATCCGCGCATGCTGTCGTCGGGTAGGCATGACCGGGAGTTTTTCCGCGCCATGTGGGAAACGATCAATACCCATGGGCATTGGCAGGGCGAGGTATGGAACCGCCGCAAGGATGGCAGCCTTTACCCGGAATGGCTGTCCATCAGCCAGGTGAAAGACTCCGGCGGCATCGTGACCGAATACATCGGCATACTGAACGACATCACCCAGCGCAAACGCGACGAGGAGCATATCCAGCAGCTGGCCCATTTCGACACGCTCACCGGCCTGCCCAACCGTGCGCTGCTCCAGGACCGCGCCGAACAGGCGATCAGAACGGCGCACCGCGACAGGAGCCGCATCGCGGTGCTCTTCATCGACCTCGACCATTTCAAGAACGTCAACGACACGCTGGGCCATCGTGTCGGTGACGGGCTGCTGATCCAGGTCAGCGAACGCCTGAAATCCTCGGTGCGCGACAACGACACTGTGGCCCGTCTCGGCGGAGACGAGTTCCTGCTGGTATTGCAGGACAGCGATGCAGACGGGGTTGCGCATATCGCCACCAAGCTGCTCGACATCCTCTCGCGGCCTTACCACATCGAACAGAATGAACTGGTGGTGACGCCCTCGATCGGCATCGCGATGTATCCCGATGACGGCGAGGATTTCGATACGCTGCATCAACATGCCGATGTCGCGATGTACCGTGCCAAACAGGATGGACGCAACAATTTCCGTTTTTATACCGCACAGATGCAGATGCACTCGGCACGCATGCTGCAGCTGGAAAATGCGTTGCGTCAGGCGATAGAACGCGACCAGCTCCATCTGGTGTATCAGCCGCAATTGGCAATCTCGGGTAAGCGGATGATCGGCGTCGAGGCGCTGCTGCGCTGGCAACACCCCGAGTTCGGCATGGTGTCCCCCGCCGAGTTCATCCCGCTCGCGGAAAGCAGCGGACAGATCATCGCGATCGGCGAATGGGCGCTGCGCAGCGCGGTTCAGCAGCTCAAGCGCTGGCTGGACAGCGGACTGCCCGAGATGACCGTCTCGGTGAACCTGTCCGCGGTGCAGTTCCGCCACCCCGACCTGCCAGGACTGGTCAGCCGTGTTCTGGAAGCGTCCCGGCTACCGTCGCGATTTCTCGAACTGGAACTGACCGAGGGAGCCACGATAGACAAACCGCAGGCCGCGATTGCGGTGATCGACGACCTGTATGCACGCGGCGTGCGCATGGCGATCGACGACTTCGGCACCGGCTATTCGTCGCTCAGCTACCTGAAAAAATTCAAGATATCCAAACTCAAGATCGACCAGTCCTTCGTGCGCGACCTGTCGACCGATGCGGATGACAGGGCCATCGTCAGCGCGATCATCCAGCTGGCGCGCAGCCTGGGCTTCCAGACGATCGCCGAGGGGGTCGAAACCCAGGAGCAGCTGGAATTCCTGTACGAACAGGGGTGTGACGAGGTGCAGGGCTACTACTTCAGCAAACCGCTGCCTGCCGAACAGATCGAGGCGTTTCTGCACGCGCAGCGTTGACGCCCCGCTGTCTGCAAGCATAAAAAGCAATGCGCCGCATGGCTAAGCGCTTGCGGCCACGGAAAAAATCGGTTCAAATGGCGCGCATGGAAAAAATCGACCAGCATGGTTTCATCATCCAGACTCAGGTGAATTATCTGCCCGACCAGTCGGACGAATCGGGCAACCGTTTCGTATTCTCCTACACCATCAACATCAACAATCTCGGCGACACCACCGCGAAACTGATCAGCCGCCACTGGATCATCACCGATGCCAACCACCACGTCCAGGAAGTACGCGGCCAGGGCGTGGTCGGCGAACAGCCCCTGCTCAAGCCCAACCAGAGCTTTGAATATACCAGCGGCACCGTGCTCGCCACCCAGGTGGGCACGATGCGCGGCAGCTATCAGATGCAGGCCGAGGATGGTACCCAGTTCGACATCGAGATACCTCAATTTGTATTAAGCGTGCCGCGTGTCCTGCACTAGTCTCCCGAGCAGGCTCAGCGCCGTACTGCTGCTGTTTCTTGCCGCCTGTACCGTCCCCACCAAACCGGTCGTCCCACCCGTGCCGCCTGTCGTGGCGCCGCCGCTCACCTTGCCGCCTGTGTCCTTTGCCGTGAGCAAATGGGAGATGCTGCCGGATTGGCAGACGCTGGATCTGTCGCCCAGCTGGGGCGCCTTCATCGAAAGCTGCCGCGCGCTGAAACACAAGCCTGCATGGCAAACTGTTTGCGCGCAGGCCGGCGAAATGACGCCAGCGGACAATGCGCTGCTGCGCAGCTTTTTCGAGGAACATTTCACGCCCTACCAGGTGTTCAACCCGGACGGCTCGCCCCAGGGCTTGATCACCGGTTACTACGAGCCCAAATTGCCGGGTAGCCGCAGCAAAACAGAACGCTTCCGCTACCCGCTGTATGCGGTACCGGATGATTTGCTGAGCATCGATCTCGGCGAGCTGTATCCGCAGCTGAAGGACATGCGCCTGCGCGGCCGTCTGCAGGGCAGGCAGGTGCTGCCCTATTACAGCCGCGGCGAGATCGAGGCGGGCAAAGGCGCGCTGCAGGGGCGCGAACTGTTCTGGGTGGAGAACGCGGTCGACCTGTTCTTCCTGCAGATCCAGGGCTCGGGGCGCATCGAATTGCCGGATGGCAGCCTGGTGAAAGTCGGCTATGCGGACCAGAACGGCCACCCCTACCAGTCCATCGGCAAAAAACTCATCGAGATGGGCGAACTCAAGGTCGAAGAGGCCTCGATGCAGGGCATCAAGCTGTGGGCGGAACAGCACCCGGACAAACTCGATGCGCTGCTGGCGAAAAACCCCAGCTATGTATTCTTCCGCGAACTGCCCAATCAGCTCACCGCCCCGCTGGGCGCATTGGGTGTGCCGCTGACCGATGCCTACAGCATCGCGGTCGATCCGCGCACGATCCCGCTGGGCGCGCCGGTGTTCCTGTCCACCACCTACCCGAACAGCGCCACCGCATTAAACCGGCTGATGCTGGCGCAGGACACCGGCGGAGCCATCAAGGGCGCGGTGCGCGCCGACTTCTTCTGGGGCTTCGGCGAGCAGGCCGGTGTTCAGGCGGGAAAGATGAAGCAAAGCGGCCAGATGTGGGTACTGTTCCCCAAAGGCGCGGAACCGGCGCTCGGCCCCTGACGCCCCGCGATGATGGGTGTTCACTACTTGCCGGCCGGCTCGTTCAGCCGCTTTTCCAGCTCTTCTGCAGGCATGTAACCGGGCGACTGCACGCCGTTGGCGAAGATCAGGTTGGGGGTGCCCGAGACGCGCAACTTCCTGCCCAAGGCCTTGACCTGCTCGGTGGGCGTTTTGCAATCGGCTGCAGCGGGCGCAATGCCGTTCTGCATCCAGCCGTCCCAGGCCTTGATCGGGTCCTTTGCACAATACACATTGCGCACCATCGTATCCGAGCCCTCGAACAGCGGGAACAGGAAGATGTACAGCGTGACATCGCTGACCTTGGTCAGTTCTTTTTCCAGCTTCTTGCAATAAGTGCAGTTGGGATCGGTGAAATAGGCCATCCTGCGCTTGCCGTTTCCTTTGACGCGCTTGACCGCGAGGTCCAGAGGCAGGCTATCGAAATCGACCGCGAACAATTTTTTGCGTCGCTCATCGCTGAGATCGCGGCGCGTCTTGGTGTCGATCACGCTGCCCTCGAACAGGTATTGGCCCTGCGCATCGATGTAATACAACTGGTCGTCGATGATGATCTCGTACAGGCCTGAATAAGGCGTCTTGACGACATGTTCCAGCTTGCCGATGTTGGGAAAGCGGCTCTGCAGCGTCTGGCGGATATCCTTCTCTCCCGCCTGCGCGGCAGGTGACAGGACAAACAGGAACAAGGCACATAGTGCCAACAACGGGGATTTTTTCATGGCGCGGTCTCGGATTGATTTAAAGGGTGAATGGGCTAATTAAGGGCGTGCTGCATCAACAGTTTTTTCAGCGGCGCGAAATGGTTGGTGGCATTCAACCCCAGATTACGCACTCTACGCAACAGGGGATTGTCGTTGTTGAACAGCTGTTTCAGGCCGTAAGTAGTGGCCTGCATCGTATAGATGTCCTCCTTGCGCTTGCGCTCATAGCTGCGCAGCAAACCGGCATCGCCGCAATCGCTCTGCGCACCGCGGCCGAGCAGCAACCCGGCGAGCTGGCGCGCATCGCGGAAGCCCGCGTTCACGCCCTGTCCGGCCAGCGGGTGGATGTTGTGCGCCGCATCGCCGATCAGCGCGACGCGCGGGGCCGTGACATGGGGCAGCGTCAATGAACGCAACGGGAAAGCGGCAGCAGGCGTGGCCAGATGCAGCGCGCCCAGGGCGTGCTGTGCAGCGGCGGCGACTTCCAGGCACAGCGTCTCTGGCGGCATGGCCAGCAGGCGTGCCGACTGCTCCGGGCTGACCGACCACACCATGGACACGCGATTACCGGGCAGCGGCAGCAAGGCCAGGATGCCGTCGCGTTGGAACCATTGGTAAGCGATGCCGCGATGCGGCAACTCGGTCGTGAAATTGGCCACCACGCCGTGCTGCCGGTAATCCATAGGCGCGGCGCTGATGCCGGCCTGATTGCGCACCCAGGAATCGCGGCCATCGGCGCCGACCACCAGCCCGGCACTCAGCTTGCGTCCGTCTGCCAGCGTGAGCTCCGCGGCCGCATCGCCGACCGTCAGCGCGGCGCAACGCGCCGGATGCAACAGCGCAAGATTTTCCTGGTTCTGCAGCACTTGCCACAGCGCATGCTGCAGCGCACGGTTCTCCAGAATGCAGGCCAGTTCGGCGACACCCATCTGGTAGGCGCTGAATTCCAGCTCTGCGCCGGTATCGCCGAACACACGCATCGCCTCGACCGGCGCGATGCGTGCCGGATCCAGCGAGCCCCAGGCTCCGGACTGCTCGAGAAAACGCCGGCTGCCCGGGCTGATCGCGTAGATCCGGCTATCCCAGCCGGACTCATCCGGCGCAGGCGCGGGCTGGCTCTCGACCAAGGCCAGTTTCAGTCCGCTGCGCCCGAGCGCGGCAGCCAGGCTGGCGCCCACCAACCCGCCGCCTATGATCACGACATCAAAATTCATGGCACGAATCATAGCGATATTTCCCCACACTGTCCGCTTGCTTTATAATCCGTCCCCCTCTCGATTTGCCCGTACACGATTTATAAATGCGCATCGGCCCGTACCAGCTGAAAAACAACCTGATCGTCGCCCCGATGGCCGGGGTGACCGACCGGCCGTTCCGCATGCTGTGCAAGCGCATGGGCGCGGGCATGGCGGTCAGCGAGATGGTGGCCTCCAATTCCCTGCTGTACGGCTCGGAAAAGACGCTGCGCCGCGCCAACCACGAGGGCGAGGTCGATCCGATCTCGGTGCAGATCGTCGGCGCCGATCCGAAGATGCTGGCGCTCGCGGCCAAACATAACGTCGATCACGGCGCGCAGATCATCGACATCAACATGGGCTGCCCGGCAAAAAAGATTTGCAACGTGATGGCCGGCTCGGCGCTGCTGCAGAACGAACCGCTGGTCGCACAGCTGCTGGACGCCGTGGTAGGCTCGGTATCCGTGCCGGTCACGCTGAAGATCCGCACCGGCTGGGACAAACAGAACCGCAACGCGATCCGCATCGCAAGGATCGCCGAGGATGCCGGCATCCAGGCGCTGGCGATCCACGGCCGCACCCGAGCCTGCGCCTATACCGGCGAGGCCGAATACGACACCATCGCGGCGGTGAAGGCCAGCGTGAACATCCCCATCATCGCCAACGGCGATATCACCACACCCGAGAAGGCACGGCACGTGCTGCAATATTCCGGCGCAGACGCGGTAATGATAGGCCGCGCCGCCCAGGGCCGGCCCTGGCTGTTCCGCGAGATCGAGCATTTCCTGCAAACCGGCGAGCACTTGCCGCCGCCGGAAGTCAGCGAGATCCATCGCGTGCTGGTGGCCCATGTGCTGGACCTCTACGCATTCTACGGCGAATACAGCGGACTGCGCGTCGCGCGCAAGCACATCTCCTGGTACACCAAGGGCCTGGCCGGATCGGCGAATTTCAGGCATCACATGAACCAACTGGAAAGCCCTGCCGAGCAACTGGCGGCAGTGGATGCATTTTTTGCGGAACAAGCGCAGCGTGGCACACAGCTGCATTACGTCGAGGGATTGGCAGCATGAACGATTGCGTGGTGAACGAGAACGAGATAGCGCGCTATGTGAGCAAGGCGCTCAAGGAGTACTTCAGGGATCTGGACGGCGAGGAACCCTGCTGCGAGATGTACGACATGGTGATGAACTGCGTCGAAAAGCCGCTGCTGGAAATAGTCCTCGAACACGCAGGCGCGAACCAGACCCGCGCCGCAGAGATGCTTGGCATCAACCGCAATACCCTGCGCAAGAAGATGCTGCAGCACGGCATCGAATAATTTCTTTATAAATCTGGAATCATCATGGCAGCAATCAAACAAGCACTCATCAGCGTTTCGGACAAATCCGGCGTACTGGAATTCGCCCAGGGGCTGCACCAGCTCGGCGTCAAGATCTTGTCCACCGGCGGCACCGCCAAGCTGCTCGCCGACAACGGCGTGCCCTGCACCGAGGTCGCGGACTACACCGGCTTTCCCGAGATGCTGGACGGACGCGTCAAGACACTGCAACCCAAGGTTCACGCCGGCATCCTGGCGCGCCGCGATCTGCCCGAGCATGTCGCCACATTGGCAAAACACGGCATCCCGACGATCGACCTGGTGGTCACGTTCCTCCTCGCAAAGCCGTTCTTTGGATTCCGGCGTCATCGCATCAACGGCCCCGGAATTGACCAGTCTATCTTCAAGCCCTCGGATCTCCCCCTCAACATTGTTTAACATCCGCTGATCGGCACGAAAAGCGGTCACATACTCCTCCGTCAATTCCGGGGAAGCCTGTGCCTGAAGCAGTTGATCCAACCGCGACTGGATATCATCATTTTTCTGCCGGACTGTTCCGGGCTGAAGCGGCTCC
Source organism: Nitrosomonadales bacterium (assembly GCA_016197305.1). Taxonomy (GTDB): domain Bacteria; phylum Pseudomonadota; class Gammaproteobacteria; order Burkholderiales; family Gallionellaceae; genus Gallionella. Next base: position 12,440 of record JACPVZ010000110.1, read on the forward strand.
AGGGCGAGGGCCAGATTATCCGCGTGCGCCTTGAGCGTGAGCAGATAGAATTTATCGATATACCATTTATCGCGTAACGAGACTTTAAATGTCCTTTTCTCGCCGGGTTGCAAAAGGACGTTGTCCTTATGGACATAATAAAGGGACCTCTCGAAGTCGAAGCCGATGTCCAATCCTCCGGGATCAATGATGTCGTTAGATTTGACATCCTC
>JACPVZ010000111.1 GCA_016197305.1 Nitrosomonadales bacterium
ATGGCTGGCCGATCATCTGCAGGTCGCCGGCAAGCTGGTGCTGGATGCCGGCGCGATCAAGGCATTGCGCTCGGAAGGCAAGAGCCTGCTGCCGATTGGCGTCAAAAGCGTGTTCGGGGAATTCGAACGCGGCGCGGTGGTGGCCTGCATAGCCGAAGACGGCAGCGATATCGCCCGCGGCCTGACCAACTACAATGCCGCGGAAGCGCGGTTGATCGCCCAGCACGCCAGCAAGGAAATCGAAACCCTGCTCGGCTACGGCGGCGACGCCGAACTCATCCACCGGGACAATCTCGTCCTGCTGTAAAACAGCAGGACGAGATTGTGACGCAGGCTCATTCGGCGCAGCCGATGTGAAACCGCACAGCGGTGGCCAACGAGACCAGCTCGAGTTACTAACGGTCCGCTAGCAGGCGACTGCCTGGGCGCGCTCGATACCCGCGACGACCCGCGCTTGCGCCTGACGCTGCAACAAATTGATCAGCTGACGCTGCGGGATAGGACGGTGGTACAGATAGCCTTGCATCGTCGAACAACCGGCGCGCTGCAAATAGCTGGCCTGCGTTTCGGTCTCCACGCCTTCGGCGATCACATTCAACCCCAACCCCTTGGCGATCGAAATGACGGCCAGCACGATGGGTGCGTGACTGTCGTCGCGATGAATTTCCCTGACAAAAGACTGGTCGATCTTGATCGTATGGATAGGAAAGCGCTGCAAATAGGCCAGCGAGGAATAACCGGTACCGAAGTCGTCGATCGCGACGCTCACTCCGACCTGATCCAGCCGGTTAAGCTGCTCGATCGCACGCTGCGGATTGCGGATGCAGATATTCTCGGTCACTTCGACCTCGATCTGTTCGGCGGGAACACCGTAACGCGTCAGCGAGCCCTTCAGTTTCTCGAAGAAGCCACCCCGGTCAAGATACAACGGCGAGAGATTCAGCGACATCCGGATCGCTTCGCCGCCGACCGCGTTCCACTCGATCAGGTCGCTGAAAATCGCCTCCAGCATCCAATCGCTGATCGGCAACATCAGGCCGTTCTCCTCTGTGGTCGCCAGGAATTCCCCGGCGCTCAGCAGGCCGCGTTCGGGGTGGTTCCAGCGCATCAGCGCCTCGGCCCCGACAATACGTCCGGTAGTCACATCCACCTGCGGCTGGTAATACATCTCCAGTTCGTGGCGCTCCAGCGCCTTGCGCAGCGCCTGCTCCATCGCGAGCTTATGGTGCGATACATCGACCATAGAATCGTCGTAGAAAGCGCGGCCGTTCTTGCCCAGGCCCTTGACGTGATACATCGCGATGTCGGCATGACGCACCAGCTCATCACCACTGCTCCCGTGATCCGGGAACAGCGCGATGCCGATGCTCGCCGATATCTGAACTTCATGGCCATCAAGCAGGAACGGTTGCTGCAGGCAGCCCAGGCATTTCTCGGCGATATCTTCCACGTCCTGCCTGTTACGGAAGTCGGGTAACACCAGCGTGAACTCATCGCCGCCCAACCGGGACAGCGTGTCTCCGCGGCGCAAACATGCTTTAAGCCGTGCAGCGGCCTGCTGCAACAGCTCATCGCCCTTGATATGCCCCAGCGTGTCGTTGACCAGCTTGAAACGATCCAGATCGACCAGCATCACGGCCAGCTTGGTTTCGCTGCGCTGAGCCTGGATGACCGCCAGGCCGAGACGGTCTTTGAACAGCGGACGATTGGGCAGGTCGGTCAACACGTCGTGATAGGCATGATAGGCAATCAGGTCCTCGACACGCTTGCGTTCGGTGATATCCCTTGCCACTCCATAGGTGCCGAAAAACTCGCGCCCGCCCTCGTTCTGTTCCGAGGCGTACATACCCATCGAGTTGAACGAGATGGTCAGCAGGGAATTCTCAAAGGTGCGGTTTTCATTGCCTCCGTTACCGCACTTGAGACGCAGCTCGACATTGCGCGAGGCTCGCTCACCTATCCGGCGCTCCTTGAACACATAACGCGCCAGCTCGATATCTTCTTCATGGACCAACACGGAGTAATGCCGGCCGATCAATTCATCACGCGAGAAACCGAGCAGGTGCTGGACGCGTTCATTGATAAAAGTGAACAGACCGTCTTCGTCCAGGGTGTAGATGATGTCCGGAGAATTGTCCACCAGATAGCGATAGCTTTTCTCGGAGTTTTCCAGTCTCCAGGCGAACAGCCGGTTATCCGCTTCCAGCGCCCGTTGCCGCAACGCATTGTCCACGGTGCGCAACAGCTCCTCGCGTGCGTAGGGCTTGCGCAGATAGTCGAATGCACCGCGTTTCAATGCACCGATGGCCGTGTCGATATCGCTATTGCCGCTGATCACGATGACGCTCGCACCCACCTTGTGTGCATTGATGAAATCCATGATCTCGTGGCCGCTCATATCGGGAAGCCGCATGTCGAGCACGACCAGATCAAAGCCTCCCCGGCTCAGGTAATCGAGCGCTTCCCGCCCGCTCCCTGCCGTCACCAACTGGTAATCGCGCCCCTTGAGCAGTTCGCACAGGCTGCTCAGCAATCTGGGTTCATCGTCAACCAGCAAGACGCGCGGGGCGATTTTCGGTTCTGACCGCGATGAGGGCCCCAACATGCCGGCAGCAAAGCTCATGCTCGTGCTCGTAGATACCAATCGTTGCTCTCTGACTGTATTCATGCGGCTCCTCAATTACATCCTGTATGCAATTCGCTCCGGCTCGCCCACAGCCGACGCCGCGTTATCAATGGCCGGAAGTAAAATCTCAAACACCGTCCCCGACTCCTCGCTGCGACACTCAATCTTTCCATTAAGCCGGGTCACCAGGCCATGCACGATGCTCAGCCCCAAACCGCGGTTCGCACCGCTCTTGCTGCTGCGCACTGGCGCAAAAAGATGGGCCATCACTTCGGCGGGGATGCCCCTGCCGTTATCGCTGACCGACAATTGAAAATAGGCGCGCCCATCCCGGATCACACAACCATGATTCCTGATTTCTATCCTGCCCCCATTGGGCAGAGCCTCGACGGCATTCTTGATCAAATTCAGCAATATCTGCTTCAGCGTGTCGGCTGGCCCGGCCATTTCGGCCGGCATGTCGGGCGTAGACACGACCAGGCTGACCGCGGCAGGCAAGTAACGGCTGGTGCGAAACAGCCTCACCACCTCATTCACGATACTGTTGATCTCCGCACGCTTCTCTGCAACCTGTGCAGGCTTCTCGATCAGCCCGCCGACAATACGCCCGACCCGGTCGATCTCCTCATTGAGTATCGAGATCTCCTCCTTGACCGGCTCTTGCCTGGACAGCTTTTCGTCAAGAATAGACAGGTAGTTCTTGATGATGGACAACGGGTTGTTGACCTCATGGGCGACCCTGCGCGAAACCTCCAGATGCTCCGCATTCACGCTGGCAATACGCTTGTCCACTTCGCTGCGTGCATTCGCCGCCGCCTCCAGCGACGCGGCGGCCTGATTGGCAAAGGACTGCAACAGTCGTGCACGGTTACGCAACTCCTCGGCCTGTATAGCCGTCACCCCGCCCGCCAGCACGCCGAAACAACGACGCCCCGAAGTCAGCGGCAGGCAAACCAGGCATTCTGCACCGATGAAACGGCGGAGCTGCTCATCAAGCAACGAGGGCGTGGAACCGCGATCTGAAAACATGACCTGACGCTTCAGCGCGGATTCTGCAATCAACCCGCCGCTGGATAGCGGCACCGTAATCTCTCCCAGCCGCCCCTGATGTTCGCCGATTGGAATTCCCACCAACGACTGGCTATTGGCACTGTGCAGCAACAGCGCCAGATCCGAGAACTTGAACAGAATGCGCGTGGTGCTGACGATGGACTCGAGCAATTCCCTGTCGCTGCGCTTGCGCGCAAAAGTCTGCCCTGCCGTCGATACCAGCGCCACGTTCGCCACCTCATCGGCCAACCCGGTCGGCGCAACGTTTATCACAGGCCTCGGAGTATCCAGCGAGGCAGGCGGCAACTCCCGGTCGATCGCGCTCAAATCAATGCCGAGATGGGCTGCGGCCGCCCTGGCCTGACCAACGGCCGCATCCCTCATGTTCCGCAACGTGGCCACATCAATCTCGCACAGGTTTGCCGCCACCTCCAACACCGCATCCTCTATGGACGGAGTGCTCAGCAAATGCGCAACATGGACGATGCGGATCAAAGGATGAGTGCCACGCAGGCGGCTGACAGATTCATGGTGATACAGCACGCTATCGGCGACAAAAGAATCCAGGTTCCATTTTTCGATCAGCCATGCCCCCGCCTCGGTATGAGTGATCGCCAAAGAGCGCGTCTCTATCTCGCACAGATTCTCGTCGTCCCGCGTCATGAAGTTTGCCGAATATTCCTGTGGCGCGGCGCTTAACAAGGCCAGCCGCCCCACATCGTGCAACAAGCCCGCAAGGTAAGCCTCTTCGACTTGGGCATAGGACATTTTTTTCGCCAACTCACGGGACAGCACCGCTGCCTTGAGGGCATGCGCCAAGAAACAGCCCAGATCAATTCCGGGCACCTGCGAAAACCCGCTGAATGCCTGCAACACCGACTCACTGATCACCAGCGTCTTGATCATCTCGGTACCGAGCGTATTCAGTGATTGCGACAGATCCACCTTGTGCCCGCTGCGGTTGTATGCCGCATTGTTCGCGGTCGCCAGTATCTTCGCCGTCATGCCCGCATCGTTGGCGATCAATTTCGCCAGCTCAGCCATGCCTGCCTCATCCTTTTGGCACAGTCCGATCAACTTGAACAATATCTGTGGCATCGCCGGCAGGCGCGCCACCAACAAACGGTCACGAATGGATTGGTCAAACTGCGGCATATGCAAAATCGCTGCTGAAAAATATCGCTGCCATGTGTTCCTTCAAGCCGGATACTTGCCCAGGAATGGTCTTCACGTGCGGCCGTACTGCTGCGACACAACGCTCGGATGCAACACGCCTCGAGTCATCATTAACAAATCGTTCATTTTGTCCGGCAACGCGATCGGCATCACCCATGCTAACCACCTTGCCCATAATTCAAATAAGCCACACCGTTTCGCCCCTGGCTCTTGGCCAAGTACAGGGCATTGTCCGCAGACTTGAGCAGACGTTCGACCGACATGTCGTCGCCAGGCATCACGCTGCTGACACCGCAGCTCACGGTCACCACGCCATGATGCGAGTCCGGATGCGACATTTTCAGCGCCGCCACATTTTGGCGGATACGGTTCGCCACCCAGCGCGCGCCATCCTCGTCCGTATGGCCGAGTATCAGCACAAACTCCTCGCCACCATAGCGCGCGGCCAAGTCTCCGGCACGCGGAGCCGCATTCGCCACTTCACGGGCAACTGCCTTCAGGCAATCGTCTCCGGCCTGGTGCCCGTATTTGTCGTTATATTTCTTGAAAAAATCCACATCCATCAACACCACCGACATCGGTTTCTTGAGGCGCAGGCAGCGCCGCCACTCGCGCACCAGCACCTCATTGAACAATCGCCGGTTGGCAATCCCTGTCAGGCCATCGGTCATCGACAGCCGATGCAATTCCTGATTGGCGTTGTTCAGCTGCTCGGTCATCTTGACCAACGCACGCTGCATCTGCACCAGCCTATACATCGCCCGCACCTTGGCCTGCACCACCACTCTTCCGACCGGCTTGATCAGATAGTCGTCGCCTCCCGCCTCGATGCCACGGGCCAAATCCTCATCGTTGGCCATCACGCTCAAAAAGATGATCGCAGTCCAGTCATCCTTGCCCTGCAGCTTGCGCACTTCCTTGGCGACATCGTAACCATCGATATCGGGCAGGATAATGTCCAGCAAGATAATGTCGGGGCGCTCGTTACGGTACAGCTCTATCGCATCCCTGCCATTTTCCGCAAATAACGGTTCCACGCCGATATCGTCGAGATAGCCGGAGATCGCCTTCATCGCGACCTTGCTGTCCTCCACCACCATCACTTTCAGCTTGCCCAGCTTCTTTGCCATATCTCACCGTTGCGGCGGCCGCCCGGCCATCTCAGTCACGCGCCTAGGAACCGCACATCGATCCCGGAAGCCTGCGCAACCTGTTCCACCGCTTGCCGCAAGCGCTGCGCATATTGCACATCCGCCGGTTCTGCCAGCGGACGGTTGACCAACACAGCCTCGGAAAATGCCCGGACATGCTGTAACTGACGATCCGCGCCGTCCGGCAGGATGCCCTGGAAATACCACACACCGGCGCGCCAACTGGCCGCCAAGAGATAACCGCGCTCAGCACTCACCTCGAAGAATTGCGTAGGGACATCGCCTACCGGGCTGCCTGCTGCACTGCACTGCTTGGCGATATTTTCAATGAAGGCCTGGGTGCGCCCGAGTTGCGGTGCAAGGGTGATGTAAAGACCCGGACGATCGATCACCAGCGGGCTCTCCAGCACCGCTTGTTTTCCGCCGCGTATCGCCCAGACAACCACAGCAATCACAACGATCAGTACAGTTAACTCAAATGCCCACATAAAAAATAAGGGGCCTACGCCCCTTGTTCAAAATCACAATTTAGCCACGCCGCGTCGTCATACGGACGCGCGTATTGGCACTTTCCATCCATTTCCTGATCCGGTTGGCATCGCCGATACGCGTGCTCTTGCCCCACGAATCGAGCAACACGATGATCACCGGACGTTTGTCGATCTTGGCCTCCATCACCAGGCAACGCCCTGCTTCGCTGATAAACCCGGTCTTGCTGACCCCGATATCCCACGAAGCGTTGCGCACCAGCGGATTGGTATTCGTAAAGCGCAATTCACGGCCGCGCTTGCCCGCGACCGAATGCGTGGCGGTCGTGGTGTATTGATGGATCAGCGCATAGTTCTGCGCGGCCCCGACCATCTTGACCAAGTCGTTGGCCGTAGAAACGTTATCGCTGTTCAACCCGGTCGGGTCGAGGAAGCGCGTGTTCCACATCCCCAGTTCGCGAGCCTTGGCATTCATCGCCGTCAGCGCGGCAGCCCTGCCACCGGGATAGGTACGCGCCAGCGCGGCAGCGGCACGGTTCTCGGACGCCATCAGCGCCAGCTTGAGCAACTCGCTGCGGGTAAAGGTCGAGCCTATGCTCAGGCGCGAACGCGTGCCCTTGAGCGTATCCATGTCCGCCACATCCAGCGTGATCTTCTCATCCAGCGGCAGCTCAGCGTCCAGCACCACCATCGCGGTCATCAGCTTGGTGATGGATGCGATAGGGGCAAGCGTATCGGAATTTTTGCTGTATAGCGGGCGCTGCGCGCTCTCATCGTAGATCAGGGCGATTGCCGAATGCAGCTTGGGCGTAGAGCTCGGCTGGAACACCGAATTGGTCAGGTCGCTATCCAGCTTGCTCGCGGCAATACTGGCCGCGCTCTCGGCCTGCGCGACCAATGCATGGCCCAGCAGCACGAACATCAACAGTCTTTTCTTCATTCCTATCCCCTGCACCCTCGATTCACTAGGCGCTAGCATACCCTATTATCAATATAAATCAATAGACAGGCTGCTCCTGCTCTTCTTGTTTCTGAAGATTCCACATTTGCGCATACAACCCACCCTGCAACAGCAATTCGCGATGCGAACCCCGCTCGACGATCCGCCCCTTATCCATCACCAGTATCTGGTCGGCATCCACCACGGTAGAGAGCCTGTGAGCGATGACCAGCGTGGTGCGGTTCTGCGCGATCGTGCGCAGCTCTGCCTGTATCGCCTTCTCCGACTTGGAATCCAGCGCGGAAGTGGCCTCGTCAAAAATCAGCATCGCCGGATTTTTCAGAATCGCGCGCGCAATGGCCACGCGCTGCTTCTCGCCCCCGGACAGCTTCAACCCGCGTTCGCCCACGGCGCTCTGATACCCCTGCGGCAACGACTCGATAAAGGCATGGATGTGCGCCGCCTGCGCTGCGGCGACGATTTCCTCGCGTGTCGCAGAGGGCCGGCCGTAGGCAATGTTGTAATAGATGCTGTCGTTGAACAGCACCGTATCCTGCGGAACGATGCCGATCGCCGCACGCAGACTATTCTGCGTCACCGACCGGATATCCTGCCCGTTGATCAGAATGCGCCCACCCTGGACATCGTAAAAGCGGAACAACAGGCGCGACAAGGTGGATTTTCCCGCACCGCTAGCTCCCACCACCGCGACGGTGTGCCCCGCCGGAATCGTAAAATCCACCTCGTGCAGAATCTGGCGGTCGGGCGCATAGCTGAAACTGACCCGCTCGAAACGCACCTCGGCCTTGCCGACCGATAACACCTGCGCATCCGGGGCATCGGCGATCTCGCGATGCTCGCGCAGCAGGCGGAACATCTTCTCCATGTCCGCCAGCGAATGGCGGATCTCACGATAGACAAAGCCCAGGAAATGCAACGGCATGTAGAGCTGGATCATGAATACGTTGACCAGCACCAGGTCGCCCAGCGTCATCGTACCCTTGACCACCTCATCGGCGGCCAGCAGCATCAGCGCGGTGATGCCGACCGCCACGATGAAACTCTGCCCTGCGTTCAGATAAGCCAGCGAGGTGGTATTGCGCACCGCGGCGACTTCCCAGCGCTGCATGCTCTCGTCATAGCGGTGCGCCTCGTACTGCTCATTGCCGAAATATTTCACCGTCTCGTAGTTCAGCAGACTGTCGATCGCGCGGCTGTTCGCCTTGGAATCCAGATCGTTCATTGAGCGGCGCACCACCATGCGCCACTCGGTGACGAACAACGTGAAGGCGATGTAGATGATCAGCGTGACAAAGGTGATCACCGCAAACCAGGCGCTGTATTTGCTGAACAGGATGGCCGCCACCAGGCCGATCTCCAGCAACGTGGGCAGGATATTGAACAGCGTGAAATTCAGCAGGAAACCGATGCCGCGCGTGCCGCGCTCGATGTCGCGCGACACGCCGCCGGTCTGCCTGTCCAGATGGAAGCGCAGGCTCAGGCTATGCAGATGCTCGAACACCTGCAGCGCCACGCGCCGGATCGCACGCTGGGTCACCTTGGCGAAGACCGCATCGCGCAATTCGCCGAACAGCGTGCTGAACAGGCGCAATACGCCATATGCCACCACCAGCAGCACAGGCACCGCCAGCACGGCATGGGATTTATCCATCGCATCGATGATCTGCTTGAGCACCAGCGGCACCGCCACATTGGCAAGCTTGGCCAGCACCAGCAGCACCATCGCCACCACCACGCGCGCCTTGAACTCCCACAGATAGGGCAATAGCGCGCGTATCGTGCGCCAATCGCCACGCGAGGCTTTGTCAGGCAGGGGATTCGAAGAGGGTCGCATAATCGGCAGGCAAAAATATCAGGCCGAGATTATAACTGTGCAGGCCGTTCGGAACGGGTTAAAAATCGAGCCTCCGCAGCATCCTGCCAAAACCGCAATCAACCCGGAAACCCGCCAGCCTCCAAGCATCACTCCGGCAAAGCCGGGCGACCGAAATAATAGCCCTGCGCATAGTCCACGCCGATCTCGGCCAGCATCCGGGCGGTCGCCTCGTCCTCGACGAATTCCGCCACGGTCCTCAGCCCGAAGCGGTGTGCCATATCGTTGATCTGCTCGACGATGATACGGTCGCGCTCATCGCCCACCATCTGCCGCACAAAACTGCCTTCGATCTTCACGTAATCGATGGAGAGGTATTTCAGGTACAGGAACGACGAGAATCCGCTGCCGAAATCATCCAGCGCCACCGCGATATTGCTGGCCCGCAACTCTTCGAGCACGGCCCTGACCTGGGTCAGGTGCGGCAACGCCTCGCGCTCGGTAATCTCCAGCACGATGC
>JACPVZ010000114.1 GCA_016197305.1 Nitrosomonadales bacterium
ATTGCCCGCCTCGTGCGGGTTTTTTATTTGGAGAACCCAAGCATGAGCAAACAACTACGAGCGTTGCAGGCACGCAAGAGTGCGCTGGTCAAAGAAGCCCGCGCACTGACTGATCTGGCGGCAACCGAATCCCGTGACATGACCGATGCAGAGATCACCGCCTTCGATGCGCTACGCGGCAAGATCGATGCGGCCTCGGCATCCATCGACCGCGAAGCCGCCCTGATCGCCGAAGAATCACGTCTGTCGGCAAGCAACGCCCTCGGGGTGGTCGTCACCGACAACCGCGAACTGGACCCCAAGCGCGGCTTCGCCAGCATCGGCGAATTCATGCAGGCCGTGTATCTATCGCAGAAACCCGGCAAGTCGATGGATGAACGCCTGTTCATAGGTGCTGCAGCACCGACCAGCTTTGGTAATGAGAGCACCGGTCAGGATGGCGGCTTTTTAGTGCCGCCTGATTTCTCAAAGGAAATCTTCCGCCTGAGTCTTGGCGAGGATTCCCTGATGCCGCTGACTGACAACGTCGAGATCACGGCAAACAGCATGGCCTTCCCCAAAGATGAAACCACACCTTGGGGTACCAACGGCATTCGTGCCTACTGGCAAGGCGAAGCAGCGGCGGCCAATGCCACCAAACCAGTGATGGGTCTGGCCACATTGCGACTCAAAAAGCTGATGGCACTGGTGCCGACCACCGACGAATTGCTGGACGATGCCAGTGCCCTGACCAGCTATCTACCGGACAAGGTCGCGACCTCGATTCGTTGGAAGACCAACGAATCCATCCTGTTCGGTGCCGGTAACGGCATTCCCATCGGCTGCATGAACGCTGGTGCCGTGGTGACGGTAGCAAAGGAAACCGGTCAGACCACACAAACACTGGTGCCGCAGAATCTGGCCAAGATGATCGCACGCTTGCCGCCCGGTTCGTTCGGCAACGCGGTGTGGATCATCAACAACGATGTGCTACCTGCGCTGTTCACGCTGTCGCTTGGCAACTATCCGATCTACCTGCCTAACGGCCTGACGGTCGGTGGCATTCAGGTCTCGCCCTACGGCACGCTGCTGGGTCGTCCTGTGATCGTGTCGCAGCACGCCAACACCTTCTCGTCGCAGGGTGACGTGATGCTGGTAGACCTGTCGTACTACC
>JACPVZ010000115.1 GCA_016197305.1 Nitrosomonadales bacterium
GCCTGAATTCCTGCAACGAGACGCAGACCAGATGCACCTCGGCCTCGGTCAGCAATTCGTCATTGCGCCGCACGCTCTGCAGCAACGTGATGCGGCTGCGCCCGATATCCTTGATCTGCGCGGTGACCTCCAGCAGGTCATCCAGCAGCGCGGGTTTCAGGTAATCCAGCTTGATCGAGCGCACCACGAACACCACGCCGAACTCCTGCATCAGCCCGGCATTGCTGTAACCGTGCGTGCGCAACCACTCAGTCCGTGCGCGCTCCATAAAGTTCACATAACTGGCGTGATAAACCACCCCGCCCGCGTCGGTGTCCTGAAAATACACGCGCACCGGCAATGAAAAAACCTTGTGCCTACTCATCCCACAACTCCTTGTTGTTGGCATTGCGCGGCTGAATCAGTCCGAAATGCTGGTAAGCGTTCGCGGTCGCCATGCGCCCGCGCGGCGTGCGCTGCAGATAGCCCTGCTGGATCAGATAGGGTTCCAGCACATCCTCTATCGTGTCGCGTTCCTCGCCGATCGCGGCGGCGAGGTTGTCCACGCCGACCGGGCCGCCGAGGAATTTTTCGATCACGGTCTGCAACAGCTTGCGATCCATCACATCCAGCCCGCGCGAGTCCACATCCAGCATCGTCAGCGCGGCATCGGCCACATCGCGGTTGGCATCGCCCTGCGCCTTCACATCCGCGTAGTCGCGCACGCGGCGCAGCAGGCGGTTGGCGATGCGCGGCGTGCCGCGCGAACGCCTGGCGATCTCCAGCGCGCCATCCGGCGAGAGATTCATCTCCAGCAGCCCGGCCGAGCGCATCACGATGCGCTGCAATTCTTCCGGCGTGTAGAACTCCAGCCTGGCGACGATGCCGAACCGGTCGCGCAGCGGATTGGTCAACATGCCTGCCCGGGTAGTTGCCCCGACCAGCGTGAACGGCGGCAGGTCGAGTTTCACCGAGCGCGCCGCCGGCCCCTCGCCTATCATGATGTCGATCTGGTAATCCTCCAGCGCGGGATACAGGATTTCCTCGACGACCGGCGACAGGCGATGGATCTCATCGATGAACAGCACATCGTTGGGTTCGAGGTTGGTCAGCAGCGCGGCCAGATCACCGGCGCGTTCCAGCACCGGCCCGGAAGTGTGGCGCAGGTTCACGCCCATCTCGCGCGCGATGATCTGCGCCAGCGTGGTCTTGCCCAGACCGGGCGGGCCGAACAGCAGCACATGGTCGAGCGGTTCCTTGCGCTGCTTCGCTGCCTGAATGAAGATCTCCAGCTGTCCCCGTATCTTTTCCTGCCCGACATATTCGTCGAGCTGTTTGGGGCGCAGCGCGCGTTCCAGCGCCTCCTCGTGCGTGGAGGCCGGTGCAGCCGAAATCAGCCGCGGCTCGGTGGAAAGGTTATCGCTGTGGATCATGCTTTGGATAATAACTTAAGTGATTGGCGTATGCCGTCCGACACGCTCACGTCCTTGGGCAATTGCTTCGCCGCCCAGTCGGCTTCCTTCTCGTTGTAGCCCAAGGCCTGCAGCGCATTGACGATGTCGTTGTTCGATGAAACGGCTGTTGTGCCTTGCACAGTGCCAGCACCGGTTGCGACGAATTTTCCCTGCAGCTCCAGCAACAGCCGCTCGGCGGTCTTCTTACCTACGCCGGGAATCTTGGTCAGCCGCCCCGCCTCCTTGTTTGCCACCGCCGTCGCCAGATCGTTCAGGCTCAAACCGGACAGCACCGACAGCGCCAGCTTGGGACCGACGCCGCTGATCTTGAGCAACTGGCGAAACGCGACGCGCTCTTCATGGGTGATGAAGCCATACAGCAGATGCGCATCCTCGCGCACGATCAGCTGGGTGTGCAGCACGACCTTTTCGTGCAGCACCGGCAGGTTGTAGAAGGTGCTCATCGGCACGTCCAGCTCGTAAGCCACGCCCTGCACGTCCAGCAAAATCTGCGGCGGATTCTTTTCCAGCAGGATGCCTGTTAAACGACCGATCATTTCAAGTGTTCCCGAAAAATTAGTACTTCGTCATACCCGCGAAAGCGGGTATCCAGTCAATCAAAAAGTCCTGCGCGTCAAACCAGCCTGCCTTTCTTCATCCGGTATCCGGCAGTCGCCAATGCCCCCAATCCGGTGCCGCCGTGCGCGTGACAGATCGCGCAGGCCAGCGCATCGGCCGCATCCGGACTGGGTGTGCCGGACAGTTTCAACAGCCGTTGCACCATCTGCTGCACCTGTTCTTTATCGGCGTGACCGTTGCCGACCACCGCCTGCTTGACCTGCAGCGCGGTATATTCCGCGACCGGCAGATCGGCCTGCACCGCCGCGCAGATCGCCGCGCCGCGCGCCTGTCCCAATAGCAAAGTGGATTGCGGGTTGACGTTGACGAATACTTTTTCCACTGCGACTTGCTGCGGTTGATGCTGCGCGATCACCTCGCCCAGGGACTGCAGGATGACCCTGAGCCGCTCCGGCAACTCGCCGTCTGGGGTCTTGATGCAACCGCTGGCGACGTAGTGCAGCTGCTGCCCCTCCTTATCCAGTATGCCGAAGCCGGTGATGCGCAAGCCGGGGTCAATGCCGAGGATACGCATCACTCATTCCGGTTTGCCTGCAAAACGAGAACAAGGCTGCAAGCGAGCAACGACGAGACCGTACTTATCAGTACGGCTCGGAGTCTCACAGCGCAGAAAACGCAGTTATCGTAAAGCAGGCGAAGCGGAATCATTCTTCAATCACCGCCGTCGTATAGACTTCCTGCACATCGTCGAGGTCTTCCAGCGCGTCGAGCAGCTTCTGCATCTTCACCGCGTCATCGCCGGTGAACACCACCTCGTTGGCCGGTTTCATGATGACCTCGCCGAACTCCGGCTTGTAACCCGCGGCCTCCAGCGCCTGCTTGACGTTGACGAAATCGTGCGGTGCGGTGATCACTTCGATGCTGCCGTCGTCATTGGTGGTGATGTCTTCCGCGCCGGCATCCAGCGCCACTTCCATCAGGCCGTTTTCGTCGGTGCCGGGCGCGAAGATCATCTGGCCGCAATGCGTGAACATGAATGCCACCGAGCCGTCCGTGCCGAGATTGCCGCCGTGCTTGCTGAAGGCATGGCGCACATCGGCCACGGTGCGCGTCTTGTTGTCGGTCAGGCAGTCCACCATCACCGCCGCGCCGTTGATGCCGTAGCCCTCGTAACGGATCTCCTGATATTCCACGCCCTCCAGTTCGCCGCTGCCGCGCTTGATCGCGCGCTCGACGTTGTCCTTGGGCATGTTGTTCGCATAAGCCTTGTCCATCGCCAGGCGCAAACGCGGGTTGCCGCTCGGGTCGCTGCCACCCATGCGCGCCGCGACGGTGATCTCCTTGATCAGCCGGGTGAATATCTTGCCGCGCTTGGCATCCTGCTTGCCCTTGCGATGTTGGATGTTTGCCCATTTACTGTGTCCAGCCATATTGCTCTCCGAAAAACCCGTCATGCGGTTCTGAAAAAACGTCCCGCGATGGTATCATTTCCGCCCGCTTATCCCCAAATAAGCAACCAGATAAACAACCCGATCACAGCATGGCAAAGCCCCTATGAACGAACCTATCCTGATCGCCAAGAACGACCGCCACGATATTTTTCTGCTGCCGCAGATGGCCAACCGCCACGGCCTGATCACCGGTGCGACCGGCACCGGCAAGACCGTGACGCTGCAAACCCTCGCGGAGTCTTTCAGCCGCAACGGCGTGCCGGTGTTCCTCTCCGACATCAAGGGCGACCTGTCCGGCCTGAGCAAGGCTGGCGGCGGCAACGCGAAAGTCGACGCGCGCGTCTCCCAGCTCAAGCTGGAGGGCTACGCACATCGCGCCTACCCGGTGACCTTCTGGGACGTGTTCGGCAAGATGGGCCATCCGCTGCGCGCGACGATCTCCGACATGGGGCCGCTGCTGATCGGGCGCATGCTGAACCTGAACGAGGTGCAGCAGGGCGTGCTGTCGCTGGTGTTCAAGATCGCCGACGACTGCGGCCTGCTGCTGCTCGACCTCAAGGACCTGCGCGCAATGGTGCAAAGCGTCGGCGACAATGCAGCCGACTTCACCACCGAATACGGCAACATCTCCACCGCCAGCATAGGCGCGATCCAGCGCAACCGCTGCAGATCGAAATACAGGGCGGCGACAGCCTGTTCGGCGAACCGATGCTCAACATCGAGGACCTGATGCAGACCGACAGCAACGGCTACGGCATGGTCAACATCCTCGCCGCCGACCAGCTGATGACCTCGCCCAAGGTATATTCGACGATGCTGCTGTGGCTGCTGGCCGAGCTGTTCGAGAACCTGCCCGAGGCGGGCGACCTCGCCAAACCCAAGCTGGTGTTCTTCTTCGACGAGGCGCATCTGCTGTTCAACGATGCCCC
Organism: Nitrosomonadales bacterium; assembly: GCA_016197305.1. Taxonomy (GTDB): domain Bacteria; phylum Pseudomonadota; class Gammaproteobacteria; order Burkholderiales; family Gallionellaceae; genus Gallionella. Next base: position 4,393 of record JACPVZ010000115.1, read on the forward strand.
CGCCGCGCTGCTCGACAAGATCGAGCAGGTGGTGCGCCTGATCCGATCCAAGGGCGTGGGCGTGTATTTCGTCACGCAGAATCCCGCCGACGTGCCGGACAAGGTGCTGGGCCAGCTGGGCAACCGTGTGCAGCATGCGCTGCGCGCGTTCAGCCCGCGCGACCAGAAGGCGGTCAAGGCCGCCGCCGAAACGATGCGCGACAATCCGGTGCTGGACGAAGCCGCCGTGATCACCGAACTCGGCGTCGGCGAAGCGCTGGTCTCCTGCCTCGATGAAAAAGGCACACCGGGCATCGTCGAGCGTGCACTGATCGTGCCGCCGCAGGCGCAGATCGGACCGATCAGCGCAGCGGAACGCAGCAGCATCATCGCCAACTCGCTGCTTGCCGGACATTACGAGGCCGCAGTAGACCGCGAATCGGCCTACGAGATACTCAAGGGACGCACCACAGAAAAGCAGCCCCCCGCTACAGAACCTGCAGCCGAAACGCCACGAACCGAACCGGCGCAAGCAGGCAGCAACGGCGGTTTGGGCGGCATGCTGGGAGGCATCCTGGGTAGCGGAGGAAGCGGAACACGCGCCAGCAATCGCCAGGGGATAGGCGAGGCTTTCGTCAAGAGCGCTGCGCGTTCCATCGGCTCGGCGGTCGGGCGCGAGATCATCCGCGGCGTGCTGGGTTCGCTGCTCGGCGGGCGCAGATAACAACCATCAGTTTTCAGGGAGAACAGAAAAAATGAAGGCATTACTGATTGCAAACCCCAAAGGGGGCTGCGGCAAGACCACGCTGTCGGTGAACATCGCCGGCTACCTCGCCAACAAGGGGCAGCGCGTCGCGATGCTCGACCTGGACCGGCAGCAATCCAGCGCATTGTGGCTGAACACGCGCAGCGACACGCTCCCGCCGATACGCGCGTTTGACGCGAAGAAGCAACACGACCTGCCTCACGACTGGCTGGTGGTCGATTCCCCCGCCGGGCTGCATGGCAAAAACCTTGAGCATGCGTTGAAACTGGCGCACAAAATCATCGTCCCGGTCGCACCTTCTTTATTCGATCTGCAAGCCAGCCACGACTTCCTGCAAGCACTCGCCGCAGAAAAGGCCGTGCGCAAAAACAAATGCCACATCGGCGTGGTCGGCATGCGCATGGCGCCGCGCACCCGCGCTGCAGCGACGCTGGAGCAATTTCTCGCAACACGAGACTTGCCGATACTCGCCTACCTGCGCGAGACCCAGGTGTATGTGAATGCCGCCTTCGAGGGCAAGTCGCTGTTCGACCTGCCGTCCCACCTCGCCGAACGCGAACTGGAACAATGGTCATTTCTGCTGGACTGGCTGGAACAAGACTAGCGTAGTGTTGCTTGTTGACCAGTCTTAATGTGAAGCTCAAAAACCCCCTGTAGGAGCGAGCTTGCTCGCGAATGCGCTCTTCGAAAATGCACTCTTCGCGAGCAAGCTCGCTCCTACAGAGCACATTAAATTCCCAACAGAATGCAACGCTACACTAGCGCGTCAATCTGATTTTTTCTTCAGCAAGGCCTGCAAGTCGGCGAACGGATTGTACGTTGCCGCCGCCTGTTCACCCGTGCCCCTGCCACGCACCGCCTCATCCAACAGCCGCGCATGCTCATTGTCATGGCAGTACAGACACAACAATTCCCAATTGCTGCCATCCGCAGGGTTGTTGTCGTGATTGTGATCCTTGTGATGCACCGTCAACTCGCGCAGACGCAACCCGGAAAACTCGCGACCACACCGCGCGCATATCCACGGAAACAGCTTGAGTGCCCGCTCGCGATAACCGGCCTCGCGCAATTCGCGCTGCTGCCGCGCCTCGGCGACAATGCGGTCGAGGCGTGCATGATCAGGGGATGTATGTTTAGTCATGTAAAACCAGGCTGCCTTGAACAATCTCTCGCACAATTTGCTGTCGCTCGCCAAATCGAACAGCGCCAGCGCTTCGCTTAACCCTCACGCTTTTTCTCGAACATCCGGATCAGCCCGATGAAATCGTCCTCGGACCAGCCTGCGGCGATGCCCCGGTCGTAGATCGCCTTGAGGTGGCCGATCTGCTCCAGTGAGACCGCCAGCTCGTCAGCCGTCTCCAATGCGAGGCGCAGGTCTTTCGCCATGTGCTTCAGCGAGAACTGTGCTCCGTAATCATGCTGGCGCAGCTTGGGCTCTTTCAGGTCGGCTATTCCAGAACGCGATGCATTGCGCGCCAGCGCACCGAAATACACCTCGTCCGAGATGCCCGCCGCCCTGCAGAACGCCAGGCTCTCGCACAGGCTTTGCGCGACGCCGGCGACATTCATGTTCATCGCGAGCTTCAGGGTCGAAGCCGAACCCAGCGGGCCGATGTGCATCAGCGCGCTGGAGATCGGCTCCAGAATGGGGCGCGCGATCTCGATCACCTCAGCATCGCCTCCCAGGTAATAGACGGTCTGCCGCTGTGCCGCGGCCAGCTTGCTGCCGGTGAACGGCGCTTCCAGATAGGCTGCGCCAGTCTGCTGCACCAGCACGGCAAAGCGCAGCGTCCATTGTGCAGAGACCGTGCTGGACTGGATCACCTGCATCCCCGCACCGAGCTGCGACTGAATCTGATCCAGTATCGCCTGCACCGCAGGCGGGTCGGCGACGACGATGAATACCGCCTGCGCACCGGCCACAGCATCCTGTATCGAGGCAAAATAATTCGGAAACTTCCTGACGGTGCGATTCCAGCAGCGCACCTCATGGCCATCGGCGATCAGGTTGCTCGCCCACGCGCTGCCGATGATCCCCAGACCCAGAACGGCGATTCTCATGGAATGCTCTTCATCGGCTTATCCGTAAAAAAGCCCCCTGCAACTGCAGGAGGCTGGCGTACTGCCGACACCAGGGCGTCATGCCACGGGTGGCGGTTGCTTCTTGGGTTTCTTCGCTTCCTTGGTCTTGCGCTGCTGTCCTTTTGCCATGATCCTTCTCCTTGTAGTGTTGCGCGGACATAGTAATACGAATGCAGGCAACCGGCAGACATTTTTCCATACCTCATTCAGCGCGCCGCGACGTCGAAGCGCATCACCCGGTAGAACCCGGCGAAACAGAATTCTATGCCGGGCTCTCCTGCCAAGGTCTTGCCACGCTGCCGCAGCGCAGCACTCATCTTTGCAACGAGGTCTTCCTGCCAGAATCCCGGCAGGAACGGTTCCAGATGGCCGAGCAGCCAGCGGAATGGCGCAAAGCGATACAGAAAATGATGACGTGGTGTAGCGGCGTATTCGGTGACCAGCAGCGAACCGCCGGGACGCAGCACCCGCGCGATCTCGGCATAGGCTCTGTGCCTCGCCTCGGCGGGCATCTCATGGAACAGGAAAAACACGACTACCTGGTCGAACACATCGTCGCGATAGCCCAGGCATTCGGCATTCATCCGCGCCAGCCGGCAACGCCCGGCAGTCTTGCGCCGCGCCAGTTCCAGCTGGCCGTTGGCGATGTCGCACAGGTGCATCTCGCAGCCGGTGCTGGACAGCAGCGCGGGCGTAAGCTTGCCGTATACGCAGGTCAGTTGCAGTATCCGCGCGCCGGGCGAAGTCTCGACCAGCGCCAGCGTCCTGTTCAGCAGGCGCGTGTACTGCCCGAACAGGATCGCGTTGATGACAGGCTGGTGGTCGAAGAACCAGATGCCCCAGCGCCACAGGTAAGCCCACCAGTAATAGCGCGCCAGATATTCCGGAACGCCATCGAGGAACTTTCTGTACAGCGGCATTACGGTCGCAAACGGCGGATCAGAAAATGTTCTGTATCTTGCGCTCTTCGATCTGCGCGCGCAGATTGGCCATGCAGGTCGAAAGCTTCTTCGCCTCGTACTGGCTGAGGCGCTGGTCGAACGCGTACAGTTCGTCGGCCTCGTCGCGGCTCAGGCCCACCTTGAAATCCTCGCGCGCCATCGCGACCAGCAAGTCCATCGTGCTGGCAAACTCCACCGTGGCCATATAGCCGTCGCTGTGCGGCGATTCGCCATTCTGGTGGATCAGCGGCTGCCTGCCCGACTGCGGCTGGATCCAGGCCTTGCTGATTCTGCCGCGGCTGAGATAGGACATCTTGCCATCGCGCAGCAACGGAACGCCGTCTTTCATCTCGACCTGTCTGGCCACCACCTTCACCACGCCGTAGGTCGCACCGTTGTCCTTGACGAACACCGTGACCAGGACATTCAGCCAGATGTTGTCTTTGGTGTCGCCGGTGGCGCGCAACCCGCAACCGCTCTGCCGGCCTTCGCGGAAATATTCGACCGAGGAAAGTATCTGGTTCAGCGGCGCGACCGCATCCGGCACAGCGGCCGGCACGACCGGATCGGCAGCCAGATTACCCGACAGCAACATCCCCAACACCCACCCCAAGTACCTCATTGCCCGCTCCCTGTGCAGCAGCCGTGACGGCATGCGTTATCGTGACGTACAGAGGTTAGCATGAATATCCGGGGGCGTTAAGGACGCGGAACGTAAGCCTGGTTAAAGCCGGGTGCTGTATGATTTTGGCGTTGGCATCAGCGGACAACCACACGAACACAGCATGATCCTGTCATCCCCCGCGCAGCGCATCGGCAAATATTCCATCGTCAGGCAACTGGGCGAAGGCACCACGTCGAATGTCTATCTCGCGCTGCACGATGATTCGTTCGCGTCCGTCGCGATCAAGCAACTGCGCAAAAGCTGGCAATCCGACGTGCACAAGGCGATGTTCACGACCGAGGTCGAGCTGGGGCGCAAGATGGCGCACAAGAACATCGTCCGCGGGCTGGATGCGGACCTGCACGAGAAGAGCGGCGCCTACCTGGTGATGGAATACATCAACGGCGTGTCGCTGGATCACCACGAGCAGGCCGACAACCTGCTGCCGCTGCGCACGATATTGTCGGTGATCGAGCAGATGGCGAACGCGTTGCGATATGCCGCCAGCTTGGGCATCGTGCACCGCGATGTAAAGCCCGGCAACATCATGCTGCTGCCGAACGGCCTGGCCAAGCTGGCCGACTTCGGTTGCGCCATTCCGGTGAGCCAGATGGGCGCAGTGGTCGCGGGCAGCCTGGCCTATATGTCGCCGGAACAACTGGAAGGCGAGGCGCTGGATCAGCGCGCCGACATCTATGCGCTGGGCGCGGTGCTGTACCGGCTGCTGACCGGCAAGCCGACGTTCGAAGCGGACAACACCTTCGACGCGCGCATCGCGATCCTGCATTATCCGATCATCCCGATAGAGACCTATCGCAAGGCGTTGCCGCCGGAACTGATCGCCGTGGTCAATCGCGCGCTGCAAAAGTACGCGTCGGACCGCTACGCCGATTGGGACGAATTCCTCAGGGATTTCGGCGATGCGGCGCACCTGATCCACATGTCCGACTACGACATGGACGCCTACCGCGGATTCAGTATGTCCACGCAGTCGGTGCTGGAGGACTACATGAGCGCCGACCGGGAATTTTCACGCAGCGGTTTCTCGCGCAGCACGATGCACGATTAGACGTTGAACAGGAAATTCATAATGTCGCCATCCTGCACGACGTAGTCCTTGCCTTCCACGCGCATCTTGCCCTTTTCCTTCGCGCCGGCCTCGCCGCCGCAGGCGATGAAATCGGCGTAGGAGATGGTCTGGGCGCGGATGAAGCCGCGCTCGAAGTCGGTGTGGATCACGCCTGCCGCCTGCGGTGCCGTATCGCCCTTGTGTATCGTCCAGGCGCGCACTTCCTTCACGCCGGCGGTGAAATAGGTCTGCAGGCCGAGCAGGTCGTAACCGGTGCGGATCAGCTTGTTCAGACCCGGCTCGTCCAGCCCCAGGTCCGCCAAAAATTCCAGCTTGTCGGCATCGTCCAGGTCGGCCAGCTCGGCCTCGATCTTGGCGCACAGCGCGACGACCGGCGCGCCTTCTTTCGCCGCATGTTCGCGCAATCGATCCAGGTGGGGATTGTTCTCGAAGCCATCTTCCAGCACGTTGCCGACATACATTGCAGGCTTGATCGTCAGCAGGCACAGCGGCTTGACCAGCAACTTCTCTTCGTCGCTCAGGCCGAAGGTTCGGGCAGGCTTGCCCTCGTTCAAATGCGGCAACAGCCTCTCCAGCGTCGCCACCAGTTTCTGCGCATCCTTGTCGCCCGACTTGGCTTTCTTGCCGTCGCGCTGGATGGTGCGTTCCACCACTGCCAGGTCGGCCAGCGCCAGCTCGGTGAGGATGACTTCGATGTCCGACAGCGGATCGACCTTGCCCGCGACATGCACCACGTTGGGATCATCGAAGCAGCGCACCACGTTGACGATCGCATCGGTCTCGCGGATGTTGGCGAGGAACTGGTTGCCCAGCCCTTCGCCCTTGCTTGCTCCCGCCACCAGCCCGGCGATATCGACGAATTCGACGATGGCCGGCTGCATGCGCTGCGGCTTGACGATCTTGGCCAGCTCGGCCATCCGCAGATCGGGCACTTCGACGATGCCGACGTTGGGCTCTATCGTGCAGAAGGGATAATTTTCCGCAGCGATGCCCGCCTTGGTCAGCGCATTGAACAGCGTGGATTTGCCCACATTGGGCAGGCCTACGATACCGCATTTCAAACTCATGGTTGTTTCCTTTATGCACTATGCAGCTTCAACATCGCCGCTTCGGTTTTTCCCGCAATGATCAGGTCTGCGACATGCTGCGCATGCTGCATCGCCCGATCGATCAATTCGCGCTCTTCGCGGCGCGGATCGTTCAACACAAAATTGGCCACTTCGGCGCGTTCGCCGGGATGGCCGATGCCGATGCGCAAGCGCCAGAAATCTCTTGTGCCCAGATGCGCGATGATGTCCTTCAGCCCGTTGTGGCCGCCGTGGCCGCCCCCGGTTTTCAGCCGCGCGACGCCGGGTGGCAGATCCAGCTCATCGTGCACCACCAGCATCTCCGCGGGAGCGATCTTGTAGAACTGCGCCAGCGCCGCCACCGCACGTCCGCTGTGGTTCATGAAGGTCTGTGGCTTGAGCAGGAACAGGTCTTGCCCGTGCAGCTGACCGCGCGCGGTCAGCCCGTGGAACTTCGCCTCGCTCTTGAAATTCAGCTTGTGCGTGCGCGCAAGCTCGTCCAGCCACCAGAATCCGGCGTTATGCCGGGTGGCTTCATATTCCTGCCCGGGATTGCCCAGGCCCACTATCAAACGTATCGCAGTCATCGTCTCTGAATGAAAAAACCCGCCATGCCTGAATCAGCACTGGCGGGTTTTATGCAACAGCCGGAATTACTTTTTAGCCGCTGGAGCCGCTGCAGCTGCCGGAGCCGCCGCTGCTGGTGCTGCCTCGGCAGCAGCCGCCTCAGCCTCGATCGCACCGCGCGGAACCTGCACCGTCACCACCACCGCTTCGGCAGTATGCGTGCCATGCGCAGCGACTTCGACACCCTTAGGCAGCTTCAGGTCGGCAACGTGCACCGAGTGGCCAAGCTCCAGCTTGCCCAGGTCCACTTCGATGAAGGCAGGCAGATCCTTGGGCAGGCAGGTGATGTCCAGCTCGGTCATCACATGGCTGATCTTGCCGCCGCCGGTCGTCACGCCAGGGGCGATTTCTTCGTTCAGGAAGTGCAGCGGCACCTTGATG
>JACPVZ010000074.1 GCA_016197305.1 Nitrosomonadales bacterium
AAGCTCTTAGCGAAAATAGAGGAAATCTCGAAGCCCGCCTTGTCGGGTTAGGTCTGGTACGGCGGCTGTCAGATTCGTGCTCCTTCGTCGAGAATCCGTTCGGCTCCAAGGGGGATGAATAATGCTTACAGACCGTATCATCGGTCGCGTCGGAACCGACATCCTTCAGCGGCGTCTCGCCGACTCTCGCCAAGGCGATGGCTCCCTGCAGGATTCTGCGGCGCTATTTCGTCTTGATAAACTCGCTGCCGGACAGATAGCATCAATCGTTCGCGAGATTCTCGCCAATCCCGTTCTCGCCGCGCGAGTCGATCTGCGCATTCCCGAATCCCTCGTTGAAGGGCAGGGGCTTCCACCCGAGGCGCTGACTTCGCAAAATGCTGGTGCCGTGCGCAACGCAGGAACCACCAAAGAGGCTCTGCTGACCGCCAATGGCAATGAGCACAACCTCGCCGACACCCTAGGCCACGTCACCGCGCTTGGCGCCAAAGAATTCAAGGCGCAAGAGGGCGCTTGGGTTGAAGCGACCTGCCACATCGCCGGCATCGCCCCGACACCCGAAGATCGTGCAGTCTTTCGCGCCGCCGTCAAAGCCCTGATGGGTGCCGCCGAACTTACTCTCAGCCAGCTTGGGGACTATTGCGCTCTCGTGGCTGAAGCGACGAACGCTCACGGCTTGCCGATTCGCGACGCGATCGGCTGGGCGCTGCCATGCGTTCGCTTGCCGCGCGACACATCCCTGTTCGCTAATGCCAAAACCTACGGACAAGCCGTGGGGCCGTGGCGCAAGGCTTTCGATAAGCTCTTTACGAACCGCGCTCCGTTATTGGAGCGTCTGCGCCCCAATGGCCAGCCACTTGATCCAGAAGAGATGCGCCAGCGTCTCGAGGAAAACGCCTCCGCCATTCCTGATAACGCACGCGAAGCCCTGGAAGCTTTCATTTCCGCCCCGCCCGGTGATGAGCAAACTGCTACTGACATTGCTCTGCTTGAATGGGAGATGGACGGCATTCATTTCATCTTCGACAAGCCAAGGGAGCGCCAGCAAGGGCTGGCCGAGGCTACGCTTCATTTCTTCGACCACGATTGCGATGACACCGAGGTTCTCGACGCCACTTGGCGCAAGCATATTGATGACCTTCGGGCGCGGGAGAAACGCTCAGACTGGAACGACGAGGACGAGACATTCTTCGAGCTGCATCGGCGCTACCTTGAACAGAATACGAAGCTTCACGCCCGATGGGAAAAGGTCATCTATGGCAAGCCCATCGAATGCCATGATTTCCTGGACGGTTTCGCCAGCGCCGCACATCGGCTTGTCGTTGGGGCAGGGGAGCCGAAAGGTGAGCGCTTCTTGCGCTTCACAGTTTCCAAGGGGCGCAAGGAATGGCGCGAGCGCTTTAATCATGACGTTGGCGCTTTCTTCTCCGCGATGTATCGCGGCCTCAAAGAGCTGATGGGCAGCAAGGCTCAATGGCGCCTTGAGCGCATGGGTTCAGCGAATCTTCCCGATCCATTGTTCGATTACACGGCCTTCTTTAAGAAGGAAAAGGAGATTCGCGGCGACAAGCTCAAGATTGTCACGTCGCTGGCCAAGAACGCCGTTCAGATCAAATTCGAAATCGCTCTCGTCGAGCTTGTCGGCGCCCAAGAGACGATCCTCGATAAGACTCAGTTGCTTTGGCTCTATCGTCCCGAGTCGATTGGCCTCTCGCTGATCGACGATATGCTCAGGCTTAAGGAAAAGGGATCCATTGGCGTGACCGAAGTGCCGCGCAGGCTTGTCAGCAAGAAAGGTGGTGTGCAGAGCGTTTCCCTGCTCGACACTGGCACGCTTGAAGCGACCTATTCGCGCGACGCAGGCTCCCTTGTTCCGCCCCCTAATCGTCTGCACAGTTTCCGTGCTGAAATCAAGCGCGCGATTGATCACCTTGCCTCCATCGGCCGATTGACCTCCGAGCAGCGCGATGAGCTGCGATCGGCATGGGATATGTTCGAAGCCGATTACATTCAAGCGCTGGACGATTTCATTTCCACTGGCTTGCATGGAGAGTCCGTCTTGCGCCAAGCCGAATCGTTTGGTGCGCTACTTCGGGCAATCGCTGTTCATGCGCGGGGCGACATTTGCCGATCCGAATTGGTCGCCAACCTCCTGACCGCTGGTACTGTCCGCGTTTCTGGTGAGCAGCCTTGCTTGATCATTCCTCCGTGGCATCCTGAGCGGATGAAGGCACTTGCGGTGAAAACTCGCCGTGTCGCCGGCCTTGTCACTCACATTCTCAGCAGCTCAAATGTCCTATTTGGCGATCGCGGTATCTTCTTCCGCGAGTTCGCCGAGGAACTAGCTCACCCGTTTTATCCCGAAATCGCGGTGGTTCAGCGTGGCGGTGCTCCAATCCTTGTTTCCGAGACGAGCACCGTTAACGGATACAGCCTTCTTGAGCGGCCTGTTCATGCCGAGGATGGCCTGCTGACTGATGTTGATCCTGCTGCTTCGGCCAAGCAGGCTCGTGAGCTCTTGGAGCGCTACATCGGCTTGCAGCCACATGAGTCCGCCAATCTCAGCGTCCTACTCTACAACGCTGACGCAGCCGACATGCCCCTTGCCGTCGTTCGCGAGCTTTCGAACATGCAGACGGAAACGGATTTCCAATGCAATGTCTCCGTCAGGCATCGCGATTTGGGCAAGCTTCGGCGCGTTTACGCGGAACTTGTCACCAAGAGCGGCGATGACCCTGATCTGCCAGTCGTCAGCGAGACATCTGAGAACTTCATCTCCAAGCTGCGCATCTCAGTGGCTCCGCCGTCATCGACACAGCCCAAGAGCAATGACGGCTTCCGCCCTTTCGATATTGCTTTTCTCCATGATGTCGTAGCTCGAACCGCAGGGGTCGACGACATTCCTGACTTGTCCTCGGCAGACAGCCTCGGGATGGGCATATGTCGGCGCGGTTGCTTCGGTCGCTCGCCAAACCGATGCCCCGCCCGGTTCAGTCTTTTTGCCGGCTCGGCGTATCTCTTTGCAGAACGAGAGTCTTCGGGCGACGCTTGATGACGCGCATGTATTGGCGGAATGGGTTGCGACTTACGACGAGCTCCTTGATAAGCGGCAGTTGCAGGCCAATGGTGTGACAGTTGTGCGTTATCGCAGAGCGACGACGAATGGTCGCAACATGATCGTCAGCTCGACATCGGAGTTGCGCTTACTTAGCGTTCTCGCGCGCCGCAGGCTTGGCGAGCTTGGCCTCCCATTTTGCCTTGACGAACTTTCAAGCCTTGCTGATCGCATCAAGAAGGACGCCTTGTCCATATCTGGAGACATCGTATTGCGCGCCGCTAAGCGTGGCGTGTCCGCCGGCGAGATGATTGGGCTTGTGATGAGCCGATATCTCTTAGAGCGCGAATTCAAAGCATTATGCAGTTCCCGCCAGTCCTTCTGCGTGTTCTTTCTGCTCGATGACTACGCCGACTGGCTTGCGCAGAAGGAAAATCGCATTGCCGACATTCTTGGTCTGTGCGTGGAAGAAACCGAGGACGGTCCGCATCTTCATGTCGCCGTTGTCGAATCAAAATATGTCGCCGCCGCTAGCGTCGCCGAGGCTCGCCGCTCGTCGAAAGCCCAGCTTATGGCGACGCTCTCGACCTTTCGCGAAGCTCTTTTCGGTGATCCCGGTCGGCTCGATCGTGACGTTTGGCTCTCTCGGCTTGCTGATCTGCTTATCGACGCCGACATTCCGCTCGGTTGCTCCGGCCTTCTTGAACGCGTCCGAGCCAATCTGCGCGATGGTGCCACTGGAATCTCCTTGCGCGGCTACTCGCAGGTTTTTGTTCATTCGGCTGACCCAACTTCCTCTCAATCTTGCTCCGATCAGAACATGCTCGATGACACCGATGGCTTCCAGGCATGGCAAGAGGTCTTTGATCGCCCCGAGCTGCGCCGCCTTGTCGAAGCCTACGCTCGCGATGAAGACCCATCCGCGATACGCGCCGAACTTGGCGGCAACACTCCATGGAACTCCGTTTTCATTCGGTTGCCTGCGCCGCGAGTCGCTTGGTCTGCGATGATCGAGCAGCTGTCTGTGGCGGAAGAGCCGCAACCAGTGCCGGAAGCCGCCGCAGCTCAGCCGCCAGTAGTCCCAACTTCGATCGACGCGCCGACACCCACTGTCACCCCGGTAACTCCTGCTCCAACTCCTTCCGCAGTAATGCCCTCTGGCTCCCATTTGTTTGATCTAGTCGCAACGAAGGCCGCTGTCGCCACTTTCACGCAAGATGAGCGCGAGGCTTGGGCGCAAGAGACGACGCGCAAGCTCAAAACCGCTCTCAATGGCTACGGTCTGCAAGCTGCCGTTTTGGGCACACGCCTCACTCCAAACGGCTGCCTTGTCAGACTCGCCGGATCTGATCGATTGCGCGTTGAGGATATCGATGCAAAGCGCACGCAACTTCTCACCACACACGCGATCAACCTCGTCACGGTGCAGCCAAAACCCGGTGAAATTGTTGTGACTATCGCTGGGGAGAAGCGTCAGGCAGTTTCGCTTTGGGACTTGTGGGCGCGGCGCAGCCTCAATCGTAACGCTGCTGGCATCAATACTTCATTTGTCCTCGGCTTGCAGGAAATAAATGGCGCGCCTCTGTATTTGAATCTTGGGGCCGAATTCGGCGGGCTAGCTTCACATGAGCCACATTCATTGGTCGCTGGAGCAACCGGTAGTGGCAAATCAGTGCTCATACAGGCGATTCTTCTCGATATTGCTGCGACTAACCCGAAAGAGCTTGCACAGATCGTGTTGATTGATCCGAAGATGGGTGTTGATTATTCGGCGTTGGAAGATTTGCCGCACATGCGCGAGCCAATCATCACTACCCGCGATCGCGCGACCGAAGTCCTTGCGGCACTGGTCGATGAAATGGAGAACCGTTATCGGACGTTCTCAGCCGCCAGGGCGCGTGACCTGGCGACCTTCAACGCGAAAGCCACGCCAGTTGATCGGTTGCCGATGATCTTCCTCGTCCATGATGAATTTGCCGACTGGATGCTTGATGACGCCTATAAGGGCGCTGTCAGCGCGGCGGTTCAGCGCTTGGGCGTGAAAGCGCGGGCTGCCGGCATTCACTTGATCTTTGCTGCCCAGCGTCCAGACAAGGATGTCATGCCGATGCAATTACGGGAGAATTTGGGCAATCGCCTGATTCTAAAGGTGGCCAGCGAGGCGACTTCAAAGATTGCGTTAGATCGCCCCGGCGCTGAGCTACTGCTTGGCAAGGGGCATCTCGCTGCAAAACTCAACGGGGAGCAGGGTCTTGTATTCGCACAAGCCCCGTTCTTGTCCGACGATGAAATTGCCCAGGCCGTGCAGGCGATTCGAAAC
>JACPVZ010000135.1 GCA_016197305.1 Nitrosomonadales bacterium
GCGGCGTTGTTCGAGCCCATCTGATAGTAAGTGCTGTGCAAAGCAAGCTTGGGCGTCAAATAGAACGCCGGGTCGCTGACCAGTGGATAACTGATCCCGGGATTGAACACCAGACGTTTTGCATTCAGCGACGTCGGGTGACTGAAATCGACATATTCGCCGGCGAAGGTCAGCGATGCGCCGGCATAATTCTGCTGCGCGCTGACTGTCAACTGCGGCAGGCGTTTGTAAGGCTGACCGATAGGCGCTGCAGGGTCCTGCAAGGTCTGATAGCGTTGCACGCGCGCCACGGCATTCCACCAGCCGGCGCTATAGGTCAACACACCCTCCTGCAACAGATTGGCCTGCGAGGTGGCGCTCACCGTATCCGCCAGGTCACGGAAATAGGCATCGTCAAACACCTTGTTCAAATTGACCGCACCGTAGAACCCCGCGCCCAAGCTCTGCCCATGCTGTAATGACACGTGTGCACGGCTGCGCTGCGCCAGTGCGTCATTGGGCATCACGTCCACGTGCATTTCTCCGCCATAGGCGGGTTCCAGATAGCGAAATTCGTTGTTGAGCAACACCCCGCGCTTGGCCATCACTCGCGGCGCGATCGTCGCATCGCGATTGACCGCGATATTCCAGTAATAGGGCAGCGTCAACTCGCTGCCACCCTTGGTCGTGCTGCCGATCACCGGAGCCAGGAAACCCGATTTGCGCTGGTCGTTGAGCGGAAAATCCATCCAGGGCGAATACAGGATAGGCGCGCCCATGAATTCCACCCAGGCATGATGCGCGGTGCCGATCTGCCGGTCGCGGTCGATTTCCAGCCCCCTCATTTTCAATTGCCAGTCGTCGTTATCCGCCGGACAGGTGGTATAGACCGCCTGATCCAGCGTGAAATGCTGCTTGTCCTGGAAATTCATCACATCTGCAGATCCGCGCGAATCATTTTCGGCCAGATAGAACACCGGCTGCTCCATGCTGCCTGCGCTGGTTTCCAGATTGAGCTGCAGATGTGGCCCGCTCATTGTGTTGCCATCCTGCTCCAGCACCACCGACCCCTGCGCATCCAGATCCTGTGTGTCCTGAAAGTACCACAACCGGTCCGCACGAATCGACTGCCCGCGTTTGCGCAATATCGCATTGCCGCTGGCTTCGACCTGGCTCTCCCTCTTGCCGGTCAGGCTGTCGGCCTCCAGGAATACCGGGGTTTCCTGGACCGGAACGGGCATGGTCATGAAAGTCCTGTCCATGCGCAGCACGAACGGCGCTTCGTCCGCAGCCGCACAGGTCGCGAAGCCGGAAAACAAGGCGAATGCGATGGAATTGAAACGGAATCGCATGAAATGAAACGCATGAATAAGGTGGTAAACTTTCGCAAGTTTACCATTAACACCCTGTGGAAATCCCGATATGCAACGCCAGCAACAACTGACCGAATGGCTGCACAGCCTGTTTCCGAACGAGACTTTCACGCTTGCCCCGGCCTCTGCGGATGCCAGTTTCCGCCGCTACTTCCGCGCCACCTTCACGGATCGCGCACTGATCGTGATGGACGCCCCGCCCCAGCATGAAGACTGCAAACCCTTCCTGCATGTCGGCAAGTTGTTCGAGGATGCCGGCACCCATGTCCCTCATGTATACGCACAAGACCTGGCACAAGGCTTCCTGCTGTTGTCCGACCTGGGCAATACCACCTATCTGCATGCCCTGAATCCGGGCAATGCACGCCAGCTCTATGGCGATGCGACCGATGCACTGATCAAGATCCAGCTCGCTTCGCGCGACCGCGAATTGCCGCGTTACGATGAAGCGCTGCTGCGCCGTGAGCTGAACCTGTTTCCGGAGTGGTATATCGCCAGGCATCTGCAAATCACCCTGGATGAAAAACAACAGGCCGCGCTGGGGACGGTATTCAGCCGCATATTGGACAACAACCTGGCCCAGCCCTGCGTCTACGTGCACCGCGACTACCACTCGCGCAACCTGATGGTTGCCGAACCCAACCCCGGCATCCTGGATTTTCAGGATGCGGTATACGGCCCGATCACCTACGATCTCGCCTCGCTATTCAAAGATGCTTACATCCGTTGGGACGAAGAGCTGGTGATGGACTGGCTGATTCGCTACTGGGAGAAGGCGCGCAAGGCAGGCCTGCCGATACAGCAGGATTTCGGTGAGTTCTACCGGGACTACGAATGGATGGGCGTGCAGCGCCATATCAAGGTGCTGGGCATCTTCGCACGCCTGTACCATCGCGACGGCAAGGAGGGTTACCTGAAAGACATGCCGCTGGTGATGGACTACCTGCGCCGCGCCTGCGCGCGCTACATCGACCTGAAACCGCTGCTGAACCTGCTCGACACACTGGAACCGCAAGCGGTTCAGACGGGGTACACGTTTTGAAAGTCATGCTGCTCGCTGCGGGCCGGGGCGAAAGGATGAGGCCACTCACCGACCACACGCCCAAACCCCTGCTCGAAATCGGCGGGAAACCGCTGATCGTGTGGCACATCGAAAAACTCGCGCATGCGGGCCTCACCGACCTGGTGATCAATCATGCCCATCTCGGTGCACAGATCGAAAACACACTGGGCGATGGCAGCCGTTATGGCGTCCGTATCCGCTATTCGCCGGAGCACCCTTCGGCGCTGGAGACCGCCGGCGGCATCGCCCATGCGCTGCACCTGCTGGGTGGTGAACCGTTCGCGGTGATCAACGGCGATATCTTCTGCGATTACGATTTTGCACTGTTGCCCAAACAGGCACAGGCACTGCAAGCCCAAGGCGACGCCGCACACCTGGTGCTGGTCAACAACCCTCCGCAGCACCCGGACGGCGACTTCGGCCTGCATCAACAACGCGTGTCAGACACCTCACCCAAGCTTACCTTCAGCGGGATCGGCATCTATCGGCCCGACCTGTTCTCCGGCCTTGCCCGCGGCACCAAGGCGCCGCTCGCACCGTTGCTGCGCGAGCAGATCGCGCTCGGCAAGGTCGGCGGTGAGCACCACCGCGGCCTGTGGATCGATGTCGGCACACCGCAACGCCTCGCCGACCTCGACAAGCAGATACGTTCGTCCCACAATGCGCCATGACCATGACACCCCATACTGAACGTCGCGCACGTTTGCTGAACGGCATGCAACGCGGCATCGCAATCATCCCGACCGCGCCCGAAGTCGCGCGCAATGCCGACACCCATTACAGCTACCGGCACGACAGCGGCTTCTATTACCTCACCGGATTCAATGAACCCGAAGCGGTGCTGGTGCTGATCGCCGGCGACAACAAAACGATCCTGTTCTGCCGCGAGAAGAATCTGGAGCGCGAGATCTGGGACGGCTACCGTTACGGCCCGGAGGCTGCGCGCGAACAATTCGGCTTCGACGAGGCTTACCCGATCGCGCAGCTCGATGAAAAGCTGGCCGAACTGATGGGCAACCAGCCCGTGCTGTTCTATCCGCTCGGCGCCGATGCGGATTGGGATGCGCGCGTTGTTAAATTGCGCGGCACGGTACAGGCCAAGGTGCGCAGCGGCATCCGCGCCCCCGACGAGATCCGCGACGTGCGCACGCTGCTCAACGAGATGCGATTGATCAAGGATGATCACGAACTCGACATCATGCGCCAGGCCGCATCCATCTCCTGCGGCGCACACCGCCGCGCGATGCAATTCACCCGCCCCGGCCAGGTCGAATATCAGGTCGAAGCCGAGTTGCTGCACGAGTTCTGCCGACACGGCGCGCGCCATCCGGCCTACACTTCTATCGTCGCCGGCGGCGCCAATGCCTGCGTGCTGCATTACATCGCGAACGATGCCGCGCTGCGCGATGGTGAGCTGCTGCTGATCGACGCCGGCTGCGAATTCACCGGATACGCCTCGGATATCACCCGTACCTTCCCGGTCAACGGCAAATTCAGCGCCGCGCAAAAGGACGTGTACCAAATCGTGCTGGCCGCACAGGCCGCCGCGATCGCCGCAGCCCAGCCGGGCCGGCACTGGAACGAACCGCATGACGCCGCGCTGCGCGTGTTGGCACAAGGCTTCATCGACCTGAAGCTGTGCCAGGGCAGTATGGATGGCGTGCTGGAATCCGAGAGCTACAAACAGTTCTACATGCACCGCACCGGCCACTGGCTGGGCATGGACGTGCACGATGTCGGCGATTACAAGATAGCCTCCGACTGGCGCCCGCTGCAACCCGGCATGGTGCTGACCGTCGAGCCGGGCTGCTACATCCGCCCCGCCGATGGCGTGCCGCAGGCGCTGTGGAACATTGGCATCCGTATCGAGGACGATGTGGTCATCACCGCAAACGGCAATGAGGTGCTGACCGAGGCCGCACCGAAAACCGTGGCGGATATCGAAGAGTTGATGCGTACCGCATAACAGGATTACAACCTGACCGTCATTCCGGGCTTGACCCGGAATCCAGTGATACAAAGACAACTGGATTCCCGCTTTCGCGGGAATGACGATACCGTGGTTAATCGGGATCGTTGAAATGAATAAAAAACCATGACTGAAACCTATGACATCGCCATCATCGGCGGCGGCCCGGTCGGCGCGGCGCTGGCGCTGGCGCTGCGCGACAGCAGCCTGAAGGTCTGCGTGCTGGAAGCACGCCCGGCCAACGCCGCCAGCCAGGATGCGCGTGCGCTGTCGCTGTCCTACGGCAGCCGGTTGTTGCTGGAACGCCTGGGCATATGGAACGCGCTCAACGACATATCGCCGATCCGTACGATACACATCTCCCAGCAACACAGCTTCGGCCGCACGCTGTTGCGCGCCGCCGAACTGAACGTGCCGGAACTCGGTTACGTGCTGC
Source organism: Nitrosomonadales bacterium (assembly GCA_016197305.1). Taxonomy (GTDB): domain Bacteria; phylum Pseudomonadota; class Gammaproteobacteria; order Burkholderiales; family Gallionellaceae; genus Gallionella. The sequence goes on from JACPVZ010000135.1 coordinate 4,821, forward strand.
CCTACCCGGCACTGCAAGGTGCACTGGATCAGGCATTACAACATGTCAACACCACGCTCATCTACGGCGCCAGCGTCACCGGGCTGCAAGGCAGCGCCGACCATGCCACCGTGAGCTATCAGCAGGCTGGCGTATCGCACACGCTGCATGCGCGCCTCGCCGTCGTGGCCGACGGCGGCAAGCTGCTCGCACAGCAGCATCCGCCCGAAGTGCGCGATTATGGACAGAGCGCGCTGATCACCCATATCACCTGCAGCGCGCCGCAGGCCAACACTGCGTTCGAGCGCTTTACGCCGCAGGGGCCGGTGGCGTTGCTGCCGTTCCAGACAGGCTACGAGCTGGTATGGACTGCCCCGCATCAAGCCGCACAGGAGATGCTCGGCTGGGACGAGCATCAATTCCTGCACGAACTGCAACAACACTTCGGCGACCGCGTCGGCAAATTCCTGAGCGTCGGCAAGCGCAGCTGCTTCCCGCTCGGCCTGAAGCGCGCCCCGCAACAAGTCCCGATGCCGCACACCGTGCTGCTCGGCAACGCCGCGCAGACCATGCACCCGGTCGCCGGACAGGGCTTCAACATGGGACTGCGCGACGCATGGGAGCTGGCACAGGAGATTCTGGATGCACTACCCGCAGCGCTGGGCTCGGACGAGATGCTGGCCGCCTACCGCAGCCAGCGCCGCCCCGACCGCGAGGCCGGGATACGTTTCACCGACGGTCTGGTACGGCTGTTCTCCAACGACCTGCCGGGGTTAAGCGCGGGTCGCGCCGCGGCGCTCACCGCGCTGGATTGTCTGCCGTTTGCGAAAAAGTTTGTCGCCAAGCGGATGATGTTCGGAGCGAATGGATAGATGATTTTTAGCCATTCGCGCTTGGCAACCAACACAGAGACGGCTCAAAACACTTTGAGCTTCAGTTGCACAGAAATCGATCCATACACCTTGTCCCGGTAATCCGGGATAACCATCACATTTACGCCGAAGTTTTTGTACTCGACGCTGGCAGTCGGTATAGCCGCGAAAAACCAGCCGCCATGCCGCATATTGGGATACCCATCAAGCGCCCCCACGACCGCACCCAGACGAACGTGCCCTAAACTGACGGGTTGCCAATACCAGCCGGCATAGTGCGAAGTCTGACGTGTGCTGTTGTTGAACAGGCCCAGCGTAACGGCACTGACCGTTGAATAACGATATTCGCCACCGAAGCCGAAATTCTGATCGTTAAGCCCCTTGTTCTTCCGAAAGTGGTATGAGTACAGGCCAGGATTCAGCCAAAGCTCGCTGATGGGCTTAGACTCAATCACCGAAAAAGCTTCGGCATTCGATACGCAATGGGTGCAGATCAGGCTCAGGCAAGCCAGACATTTGAGGAGAGGGGTGGGAGACATATTCAAATCAATCCGTTTCGTTCGGCGAGGGCAGTGTCAGCAGATAAATCCGAAGCATAACTTAATCAGCACCATCAGAAGATCGAAAATCAAAACTCGCGGCTGATGCCGATCTTGATGTAATTACGCCGGAATGCGTACAGTGCGATGTTGGATGCGTGGTCGATCTTCCCGATCAGCAAACGCGGCGAAAACGAGCCGATCTGCCAGTTACGGTTGACCAGATCGATCTCCATGCGCTTTTCAGCATCATGTCGCCGGATGGCGAAAAACGGATCATCGCCGCCGTAATTCGAAACCGATTGCTGCCAGCGCACCCCCGAAATCAACCCGCCCTGCAACTCTTGCACATAGCGAAAAAATACCGCCGGGCTGGTAAAGGCATAGGCCGACTCTCTGGCCTGATTGCAGCTGTAACTTGCGCCGGTTTGCCAGCGGCTGTTGGCGGATTGCACGAACTGGTTTTCCAGTGAGAAGGTGTATTGCCAACCGCTCTGATAGGCATAATCCGGATAGCGCTGCTGCGCGCCCTGTAAAGACGTTTGCCAGTTGGAACGATCGCTTTGTCGCCAGAAATCGCCAACCCGCCACAACGCACCGCTATACAGCTTGCGCCCGCGGTATTCAAAAACCTGCCCGCCCGCCTCCAGCGTCAACGTTTGACTATCCATGCCCAGATGCTTGCCGGCGGTGGCTTGCAGATAAAGCTGGTCGCTGTCCTTGTTGGGATAATCGGTCAGGCTGGCATTACCCCGCGCGAACCAGGAGGGATCATCCGGCAACGGGATGCTGGCACTGCCGTTTAGTGCAACGCCCCAGATGGTTTGGTCCGGCGCCGTGGTATCAAGTCGGTAGCTGCGCCCGCCTATCGTCACCGTCTTGCTGTTGGTGGATTGCCTGGGATTACTGTCATTTACGATATCGAAGCTGAAACCGAAGCTGGGCAATTGATCGCGTATTGCTGCCAAAAATCCCTGTACTTTTCTGCGCACCTCGTCGGGCAGATCGCCCGCCAACACCTGCTGGAAATGATAACTCGCGCCTTCATAGTCCTTGGCCATAAACAAGGCATGAGCCAATTCAAGCCGGGGGCGCACCAGCGTGGCATCGCGTATCAGCATCGAGCGAAATTCATCGGCAGCCGCATGATAATCCCCCTGCCGTGCGTAGATCAGACCGGAGAGAAACAACACCTCCAGATGCGGCCGGGCTTGCAGGCGTGGCAAGGTCAGCAATCGGCGCGCCTGTTCGTATTGCCCGGCCTCAATCAGTGACGCAACCTGACGCAACAATTCCGGAGAGGGATGTGTATCCGTTGTCTTACCGGCGGCAACCAAGCCGGGCGGAACCATGATTTGTGCCGTGGCAAGGTTGGACAGCAGCACAGCAAGCAGCGTTGCACAGAAATAAAAATGGGATTTCATCAGCAGACTTACAAACACCCTCGGCATCGCCGAGGGTGTTTGTACCTCACGGATTAGTTGCCACCGAATGCGCCGTGCATCGCACCGCTGGTGCTCATTACCGCAAAGGTTCCGCCGATCTCAGGTGGAGAACCTGCCACTTTTGTTCCGGTCGGCGCACCGATACCTGGGCCATAAAAGCGTCCGGTGGCGTTGCCGCTCATGCCGTTTACTGTGGTGACAGAGCCAGTAAAAGTATTACTGCCTGCCGCGTAGCTCAGCGTCCCGCTCATATTCAAACCGGGGTTGGCGCTGGCTACGGCGCCGGGCGCAGCATTGTTCGACAGACTGGTCGTGCCAGTAGTAGAAAAAGCCACGGTACGTGCGGCAAAGTCTGCGGTGGCATTCATCGTTGCAGTGGTGTCACCAGGATCGCGAGATGCAGCATCTACCAGCGAGCCTACCGCAAATCCGGTATAGCTTGCCGTACCTGTGATAGGGAGCGTCGCAGGGTCAGTTACGCCCCCTGCCGAAAAATAATATTCAGTGTGAGCAGCAGGGCCAGTATAAGTAGCCCACACACCGAATGTCTGGTAGGAATAGCCCGCTGGGTTTAACGTCGCGGAATATGGCAATACATAGCCTACTGCGGATAATGCTGCGTTGTCGACCAGTGTGACGGTCGGCCGTCCACCCAGCAATGTATTTAGAGAGACAATAGCTCCCAGTGCAGTGTTAAATACGGTTATTTGTGTTGTGTTTCCAAAGACGAGGGAATTCACTGCAATTCCAGGTTCTACTTGCGTTGTTTGACCCAATCCGGGATCTGCGGGATAAGCTCCCCCAGTGACAATGCGAAAAGTATTATTAGCTTCCGTACCAACAGGTTTAATGTTTAGCGTCGCCACTTTGAGTAATGATGGTGTGGCTGCAGCCGCTACGGGATCGAAAGTGTAATCCATGCCTTGCACTATGCTAATCCAGGTTGAAATAGTATTAGGTGCTGTCAAAACATTAGGACTGATAAATAAGGGTGAACCGGATATCGGCGCTACCGGAGGTGTCACGGTTCCTGTTATTGAAGTAGGCCTTACCACTGAAGGCGTGGATCCACCCCCTCCGCCCCCTCCACCACATGCAGTGACCAATAATGCAGATAAAATCACGGCCACACTTTGTTTTTCGAATACCACGTTCTTCACTCCCAGCATCAGCCTTTCCAGGCTGTTTTATTAATATGAGCTTGCCGTAATGCACAAACCAGCCGCCCTTCTCCAAAAAGAAGGGCCAAGGATTTTTATATCAAGCTTGGTGCCCAATAGGCAGTCATCATGGGCTGAACAGCACTCCGCCAGAAAGGCCGGAATCTGCTGCGTCGGGGGGGGGGGGGGATTAGAACATAACCTTTTCGGTTTTCATATAGACCGAAATATATAGATAATCTGGCCAGGTAGCCCGGCCTGCCCAGGGTTCAGCTGAGCTATGGTGAATGACACTAACAAATGACGCCGTGCCGGGTTAACCCAACAGCCACCACAGCATCTGCAGCAGCAGGATGCAAATAATGATCGTCAGCAGGGTATTCGGCGTTGCTGCTGTATCAGCAATTGCTGCAAGGAGGCTTCGATGTCTGCGGTGGGGTTTTCGTGCAGGCGCCGGTGCAGCAGGCGCGGCAGTTGCGGCAACAGCAACGCATAGTGCGGCGCTTCTTCGCGCAGGGTCTTGAACAGGCCGCGCCAGCCGACCTGTTCGCTCATCCAGCGTTCCAGCC
>JACPVZ010000093.1 GCA_016197305.1 Nitrosomonadales bacterium
ACTGATATTAGGATCGAGGTACGCAGCGATCAAAGAAGAGCGCGGCATCAGATGGCCTGATGCCGAATATTTCGCACCAAAGCTGAAGGTCTTGCCTTTCAAGTCTTCAAGGCTGGTGATACCGGCATGCGTGGTGATGAATACCGATGTAGCCTGCTCGTCCTCTGCACGCTGCACCAGCGGAACAACCTGATCTCGACTGCGCATTCTGGCCTGGACGAAATGCTCGCCATCGAGCCAGACCATATCCAGTTTATTGCCGGCCAATGCCTCGACCAACGCGTCACCGTCGGCTACCGGCCTGAATTCGATCTTCATGCCGATCTTCTTCTCGAGATAATCCGTCAACGGCTTGAGTCTGCGCCGCAACACGATAGGCGACTCGTCAGGAATGACAGACACACGCAAAACCGGCTCGGAATAAGTGGATGCATAGAATGCCAGGGCCACAAATATTGCCAGGGAGATGATCAGGTTTCTGATGCGAATTGCAGACTCATTGCGTTGCATGACATTACATCTTTAGTGCATTCTAATCCGTAGAACGGAACGTTTCGCATGGCAACACTTTAACCGGTGCTACTTTGGCATGCCCTCTGCATGCAGCTTATACCGGGATGCAAAACGACCGGTCGTCCATGCTTGTCAAGCCTTGCGCCGGCGCGCAGCAAAAGGCTTGAATGGCTTGCGCTGCAACGGATCGGCAGGCTTGGGTTTTGGCGCCAACAGGTTCTTCTTGCCGGCAATCTTCTTCGCGGCCTGGTGTTCCGCAATCGCCGCGGCGATTTCCTCCACCGCCAGCAGGATGATCTGATGTTCCCCGTCAAGGCGGAAATCGGCGAGATTCTCCTTGATGTCGCGGATACGCTCCTGACTCTTGGCTTTTCTGGCATGACCGGACAGTATCTGCTGCGCCTCCGGCGTCAGCGTGTAGCCCTTTTCCTGTTTGCAGATCAATCCGTATTCGGAGAGCCGATAGAACGAATCGGACCACTTGGTTTCGGGAGGAATCACCCCCTGGGCCAGATCGGCCGCAGCAATGACCTCGACCAGCTCTGCCGGACGGCGCTTGGATGCGAGCGACATCGCCAGCAACAGGATTGCATCAACATCGTGGACTGGATACATCGGATAACCTTTGAATAACGACCTACAGGCCGAGGAGAAAACGCCAGGACGGGAGTGTAACGGTTTTCCAGTCACGGCACCCTGGCAGAAGATGATCGCACCGAATTCAGATGCCCTAGCCTGCGGGCACGAACAACTGCTCGATCGTCTTCTTGATGTCCATCGGTTCGAAGGGTTTGCCGCAGATCGCCGAAACACCCGCTTTCCTGACCGCATCGAGCCGCTGCTGATCGAGTTCGCTGGTGATCATGATCACCGGAACCTCGGTTTGCCAGCTTCTGGTGCGGATGAATTCGACCAGCTCGCCGCCGCTCATCTCAGGCATGTTGTAATCGGTGATGACCAGATCGAACGGGCTCTGCTGGACGGTTTCGGCCCCCAACCTGCCGTTTTCCGCCTCGGTAACAAACTGCACCCCGATGTTCTTCAGCACCTTGACCAGATAGGAGCGCGCGCTGAAGCTGTCGTCCACCACCAGCACACGCAGACTCTCGATGTCGAAGTCATCATTTTCCAGAGCCAGGCTGCCCGGATTGAGGAAGTCGAGCGTCGTGTAAATCGCGGAGCGCAAATCCGACAGCTCGAACGGCTTGGTCAGGATTGCAGAAGCGCCGGATTGCCGCACCGGGTCCAGATACAGCGGGTTATCCTCGCTGGATATCAGGATAAAGGCGATGTCGGCCAACGCCTGCTCGGCGCGCATTTTCTCCACCAGCTCCGAGCCTGACATATCGGGCATATACATCGAGCTGATCGTCAGGTGTGGCCGCTCCTTGCGCATCGCCTCGAGCGCGGAGTTCCCATCCGGAAACACCTGCGCATTCGACACGCCCAGATCGCCGAGATATTTCTTGACGATGCGCGCCTGCAGGCTGGAAGGCTCAACCAGGAAAACAGAAAGTTCGCTTGCCGTCATTGAAGAATCCATCGCTCCCCCCGTGATTTATTAGTATCGCTTTGAATTGCCATTCATTGGCCATCTGCTCACGAACTTCCGGTGCCGTTTCTGACAAACGGCAAACCGTAGCCAATCGAACGGACAAAGCTTACACAAACAGGACGTGGTCCGCCAGCCAGCATTAACCATGTTGCCACGTCGCGGATCGCTGTAAAACGTCCGCCAAGAACTCGCCCGTCCGCATGTTAATATTGTGCGCCATGAAACCCGATCCCGATTCCCTGCAGCGTTTCCTGTTCGAACGATCCCCCGTGCGTGGCGAACTGGTGCATCTCGATGATGCCTGGCGCGCCGTACTGGAGCGGCACGACTACCCCACGGCCTTGCGCGCAGTGGTGGGCGAGTTGATGACGGCGGCCGTGCTGCTGGCGGCGACGCTGAAATTGAAAGGCTCGCTGATCCTGCAGATACAGGGCCAGGGGCCGGTGACGCTGCTGGTGGTGGAATGCGACGGCGATCTGAATGTACGCGCCACGGCGAAGTGGCAGGGCGAACTGGAAGGGATTGGTTTTACGCAGATGGTGGGCGACGGGCGTTTCGTCATCACGCTGGATCCGCGCGATGGCCGGCAGACTTATCAGGGGATCGTGGAACTGGATGGCGATAGCGTGGCCGAGGTATTGCAGAACTACATGTTGCGCTCGGACCAGCTGGAGACACGCTTATGGCTGGCTGCGGATGCACAGGGTGCGGCGGGTCTGTTGTTGCAGAAGATGCCCTCCGGGGGCGGACATGCAGCCACTGGCCAGGACGAGGACATATGGCCGCGCGTAACGATGCTGACCGATACGCTGAAGAACGATGAGCTGCTCGGCCTGCCCGCGGTGGAATTGATCCGCAGGCTGTATAGCGAGGAGGATGTGCGCCTGTTCGATCCTCAACCCGTGACGTTCCGGTGCTCGTGTTCCCGCGACAAGGTGGCGCTGATGCTGAGGATGCTCGGGCCGGACGAGGTACGCTTGGTGTTGGCCGAACATGGCGTGGCGGAGGTGAACTGCGAGTTCTGCAACCAGCAATACCGCTTCGACAAGGTGGACGCCGAACAGGTATTCGCATCGGCGGTTGTGCTGGACGGCAGTACCTCTGTGCATTGAGCTGCCGCAGCCCGGCATCTGAAGCAACACAGCCCGACATCCAGGCTCACCGGCATCGCTGCTAGTAATGCGGCGGCCTCTCGTGCGCAGGCATCCCCTCATTCTTGGCTTCAGACAGCGATCGCAGCTCTCTTGCAAGAACCTCGCAGACCGCTTCAAGACGTTCCAGCCTGAGTTGCTGCTGATAGACCGTCTTGTTCAGCTCCTCGATCAGGTCTTCCTGGAAAGTGATTTTTGC
>JACPVZ010000094.1 GCA_016197305.1 Nitrosomonadales bacterium
AACTTTTGACCCGTTTAACATAATTCAATAATTTTTTGTTTTGTTTTTTTCGGGTTCAGCGTACTTGAAATGTATAGAAAACATGTTTTGAGTATGAAAAAATTATATTTGAGGGATTTTGTGGCGCATCTTTCATTCCAGTACCAATGCCTTTATCAATACCGGTGACGGGCTGGGCATGGCGGCGCGTGCCGGCATTCCTCTGGAAGACATGGAGTTTTTTCAGTTCCACCCGACCGGGGTGGATGGTGCAGGTGTGCTGATTACCGAAGGGGTCAGAGGCGAGGGTGGCTATCTGGTCAACAAGGACGGCGAGCGCTTCATGCCGAAATACGCGCCGAATGCCAAGGATCTGGCCAGCCGCGATGTGGTGTCGCGCGCGATGACCATCGAGATCAACGAAGGGCGCGGCTGCGGGCCGCATGGCGACCACGTGATGCTCAAGCTGGACCATCTCGGCGACGACGTGATCCGTTCACGGCTGCCCGGCATACGCGAGATCGCGCTGAAATTCGCCCATGTCGATCCGGCCAAGGCGCCTATCCCGGTGGTGCCGACCGCGCACTACATGATGGGCGGCATCCCGACCAATTTCCACGGGCAGGTCGTCGCCCCTTACAAGACCGGGCCGGACGAGGTGGTGCACGGCCTGTATGCGGTCGGCGAATGCGCCTGCGTGTCGGTGCATGGCGCGAACCGTCTGGGCTGCAACTCGCTGCTCGACCTGATCGTGTTCGGTCGCGAGGCCGGGCGGCAGATCATCGAGGACCTGAAGAGCCATCCCCACCCCAAGCCGTTGCCCGCCGATGCCGCCGAGCGCCCGTTGGCCAGGCTGGACAGATTGGACAATCAAAAGAACGGCGAGCGTGTCTCCGAGGTCGGTGAGGCGATGCGCCGCACGATGCAGAAGCATTGCGGCGTGTTCCGATTCCCCCGGGCTGCTGGCCGAAGGAGTGGAGAAGATCAAGCAGGTCGCCGAACGCGTCGCCCATACCGGGATCCAGGACAAGAGCCGGGTGTTCAACACCGCGCGCATCGAGGCGCTGGAGCTGGATAACCTGATCGAAGTGGCGCAGGCGACGATGATCTCGGCAGAGGCACGCAAGGAAAGCCGTGGCGCGCATGCGCGCGACGATTTTCAGCAGCGCGACGACGTGAACTGGCTGAAGCACAGCCTGTATTTCAGCGAGGGCCATCGCCTGGATTACAAGCCGGTGCGGCTGAAGCCGCTGACGGTGGAGTCGTTCCCGCTGAAGGCGCGGGTTTATTAGGCAGGTCAATCAAACGGGGGGAGATGGACATGAGAAATATTTTTCTGGGCATGCTGTGGTTGGGAGCGATGGGCTCGGCGCTGGCTGCCGGCAGCGACGAGCTGTGGGAAGTGTCCTCCAAAATGGAAATGAAGGGCATGCCGTTTGCGATGCCGGCGCAGAGCAACAATGTCTGCATCCCCAAGGGGCAGGAGAAAGACCCGAACCGGTCGGTGCCGAACGACAAGAATTGCAAGATGAGCGACGTCAAGGTCAGCGGCAACAAGATGACCTGGAAGATGCAATGCGAGGGCAAGGACGCGATGAGCGGCAGCGGCGAGATGACCTATGGCCCCGGCACCTACAGCGGCAAGATGAACATGCACTCCAAAGAGGGCGACATGGTCATGGCCTATGACGGCAAGCGCATCGGCAGTTGCGATGCGGCGGCGGAGAAAAAGCGCATGGAAAACCTGGCGCTGGCGCCGATGAAGGAAGCCAATGACAAGCAGCGTGCGGAGTGCAAAAAAATGCTGGACGAAGGCGGCAAGTCGCTGGTCAACGGCTATAACCAGTTCGTCTATCAGGGGTCGGCATGCAGCGACATGAAACCGGCGATGTGCGACAAGGTGCGGATGCAGGCTGCCGATTACCGCGGCTACGGCGATCTGGCGGCGGAGGAGAAGAATGCCGCGGAAATGCGCAAGCAGATGGGCAAGCAGGCGCCGCGTTCGTTGGCTGCGGAATGCGGGATGGATATGGCCAGGCTGGAGCGCAACCTGTGCCAGAAAGCCAAAGGCGACAACAAATATGGCTTCATCGCCGCAAACTGTCCGGCCGAGGCACAGGCGCTGGCCAAGCAGCACTGCGATGCCTGGGGGCGCGACTACACCTCGGATCACGACAACGAATACGCGCCTGTCTGCGCCAAGTATTCGAAAAACAAAAGCAGCTATAACGTCGCCGATGAAGAGACGGACGGGAAAGCGGACTCGGCGGGCGACAAGGGGGGCTTGATGGGCAAGCTGTTCGGCGGTAAATCGAACGACGGTGCCGCGGCGAAGGATGATAAATCCGCCAGCGGCGACAACCCCGCTGGCGCGGTGCTGGATGGCGCCAAGAAGCTAAAGGGAATGTTCGGCTTCTAGATGAGGTGGCACGCCATCTGGCCGCTTGCCGGCTGCTTGCTCGGCTGTCTGCTGGGGGTGAGCCAGGCCGCGGCCCAGGATGAGTTTCCCCGGGTGGCGGCGGCCTATCTGCTCAAGGTCGGCGATACGGTGTTGTGGAAAAAAGCCGAGCATAAACACCTGCCGCCCGCCAGCCTGACCAAAATCATGACGGCATTGCTGGTGCTGGAAAGCGCCGACTTGCAGACCAGGGTGGTGGTGCATGCCGATGCGAGTGCGGAGAGCGGTTCCAGGCTGGGGTTGAAACCGGGCGAGCAGTTGCGCGTCGCGGACCTGCTGGCGGCGATGCTGATCGTATCCGCCAACGACGCCTGCCATGCGCTGGCCGACCAGCTGGCCGGCAGCGAGGCGCGTTTCGTCGAGCTGATGAACCGGCGCGCGAGCGAGTGGGGGTTGCAGGACACCCGTTTTGTCAACGCCTGCGGCCATGATGCTGACGGCCATTATTCTTCGGCGCACGACCTGGCGCTGCTCACGGAACGCGCATTGCAGAACGAGGTGTTCGCCGCGATCGTCGCACAGCGCCGTCTGGAGATCGTGCTGGCCGATGGCTCGCGCCGCTTCCGTCTGGAGAACCACAACGCGCTGATCGGCCGCTTGCGCGGCGCCGCCGGCGTGAAATCCGGCTACACGCAGCATGCCGGAAAGTGCCTGATTGCGCTGGTCGAACGCGGTGGCGTCAGGGTGCTGCTGGTGATGCTCAATGCGCCGAACCGCTGGTGGGATGCCGATGCGATGTTGAACCGCGCCTTTGAGCAGAACGCCCATGCTTCGTAACGCCACGCGCTATTGGCTATTGGCCGGTGCGGTGTTGTTCGCTTATGCCAATGCTTTTTTCGGGGTGTTCCAGTTCGACGACTACAAGGTGATCGTCCATGCCCGGGAGACCCATTCCTGGGATGCCTGGGCAGGGAGCCTGGGCAGCGGCTACCGGCCGTTGCTCAAGCTGACTTATTTGCTCAATGAGCTGCTGGGCGCGGGCGCGTCCGGCTTCCATCTGTTCAATCTGCTGCTGCACCTGGGCAATGTGGTGCTGGTGTATCTGCTGGCGCTGCAGTTCGGGCGCCGTTGCGGCGTGCCGCGCGACTGGAGCAGGGCTGCGCTGTTCGCCGCGCTGCTGTTTGCGGTGCATCCGGTGCACAGCGAGGCGGTGACCTATCTGAGCGGCCGCTCCGCCTCGTTGATGACGCTGTTCTATCTGTCCGCGCTGTGGGCTTATGTGCGCAGCCAGGAGCCGGGACAGGGCGGTTTCCGTTACCTGTCGCTGTTGCTGTTCATGCTGGCGGTGTCGAGCAAGGAAAGCGCGATGCTGTTTCCGCTGGCGCTGCTGGTGTGGGAGTGGGCATGCCGCACGCCCTGGCGCATCGTCGTGAAACGGCTGTGGCCATACGGCTTGCTGTTCGTGATCGCGGCGCTGGCCTTGCTGCTGCACCCCAAATACTGGACGCTGATGTCGGAGAGCGTGCATCTGCGTTCGCTGCACGACAGCTTCCTGACCCAGCTTTATGTCACCGTGGCGCAAATCGGCAAGCTGGTCTGGCCGCTGGCGCTGAACATCGATCCGGATTATCCCGTGGTGCATGAAATCGGCGCGGTGCTGCCGCAGTCGCTGCTGCTGTCAGCGCTGCTGATGCTCGCGGTGCGCTGCCGCGGCACCCGACCCTGGCTGAGCCTGGGGCTGGTCTGGCTGGTGGTGCACCTGCTGGTGCTGAACACTTTTTTCCCGCGCGCCGACATCGCCAACGAACGCCAGCTTTATTGGGCGGATTGGGCTATGCTGTGCGCGCTCGCGGTGGAGGCGGAATGCTGGCTGAATCGCCGCGCGGTACTGGCGATGTCGGGCGCGCTGCTGTGTGTGCTGGCCGGATTGACGCTATACAGGAATACCGTTTATTACAGCGAGGTGGCGTTGTGGGAGGATACCGTGGCAAAATCGCCGGGCAAGGCGCGAGCCTGGAATAACCTGGGTTTTGCCTACCAGCTGGAAGGGCGCGGGGATGATGCAGTGCATGCTTATTGCACCGCGATCCGCCTCGATCCGGCTCACGTCAAGGCGCACAACAACCTGGCGCGGCTGGATGGGCAGTGTGAACCACAGGCAATGAATTGAACGAGAGGCGTTGCGATGAAATTTTCTATCTACCGCTATAACCCGGATGTGGATGCCGCTCCCTATATGCGGGATTACGACCTGGATATCGAGCCGGGCAACAAGATGCTGCTGGATGCGCTGCTGCTGCTGAAGGAGCAGGATGACTCGCTGTCGTTGCGCAAATCCTGCCGCGAAGGCGTGTGCGGCTCGGATGCGATGAACATCAACGGGCGCAACGGGCTGGCCTGCATCACGCCGCTGTCCTCGCTGCAACAGCCGGTGGTGCTGCGCCCGTTGCCCGGCCTGCCGGTGATCCGCGACCTGATCGTGGACATGACGCAGTTCTTCAAGCAATACCATTCGGTCAAGCCATATCTGATCAACAACGATCCGCCGCCCGAGACCGAACGCTTGCAGACCCCGGAGCAGCGTGCGCATCTGAACGGCCTGTACGAATGCATTCTGTGCGGCTGCTGCACCACGGCCTGCCCGTCGTTCTGGTGGAACCCGGACAAGTTTGTCGGGCCGGCCGGCCTGCTGCAGGCCTATCGTTTCATCGCCGACACGCGCGACCAGGCAACCAGCGAGCGCCTCGACGACCTGGAGGACCCCTACCGGCTGTTCCGCTGCCACACGATCATGAACTGCGTGGATGTGTGTCCCAAGGAGCTCAATCCGACCGAGGCGATCGGGCGCATCAAGGACCTGATGGTCAAGCGGATGGTGTAGGAGGGATGGCGGATAAAAATTTGGAGCGTGTGCGCTGGCGCGGCAGGCGCGGCCTGCTGGAGCTGGATATCGTGTTGCAGCGTTTCATCGAAGCACGTTACCCGCAGCTGGGCGACGCCGAAAAAATACTGTTTGAGGCGATGCTGGATATGCCGGACAATCCGCTGTGGGATATGATTGCGGGCAGGCTGGATGCCGACAACAATGAACAACAAGCGCTGCTGGAGCTGATCAGGTCAGTCTAGGCGCAATAAAGGAGGAAAGCTTGATGGATGGAAAACGAGTCGCAACCCTGACGCTGGATGATGGACGCAGCATCGAGCTGCCCATCATGTCGGGCACGATAGGCCCGGACGTGATCGACATACACGAACTGAGCAAGCTGGGCGTGTTCACCTACGATCCGGCGTTCTTCTCTACCGCGAGTTGCACCTCCGAGATCACCTATATCGATGGCGATGCCGGCCTGCTGTATTACCGGGGCTACCCGATCGAACAGCTGGCAAAACACTCCGACTTCCTCGAGGTGTGTTATCTGCTGCTGAACGGCGAGCTGCCCGATGCAGCCCAGAAAGCCGAGTTCGGCGCCAAGGTTGCGTCGCATACGATGGTGCATGACCAGATGGCGCGCTTCTTCACCGGTTTCCGCCGCGATGCCCACCCGATGGCGGTGATGGTCGGCGTGGTCGGCGCGCTGTCGGCGTTCTATCACGACTCGCTGGACATCACCAATCCGCAGCACCGCGAAATATCCGCGCTGCGGCTGCTGGCCAAGGTGCCGACGATTGCCGCGATGGCGCACAAATACCATACCGGCTTTCCGTTCATGTACCCGAAGAACAAGTTCAGCTACGTCGAGAACTTCATGTACATGATGTTCGCCACGCCTGCGGAGGACTATGTGCCCAACCCGGTGCTGGTGCGGGCGCTGGAGCGCATCTTTATCCTGCATGCGGATCACGAGCAGAACGCCTCGACTTCGACGGTGCGCCTGGCCGGTTCCAGCGGCGCGAACCCGTTCGCCTGCATCGCTTCCGGCATCGCCGCGTTGTGGGGGCCCGCGCACGGCGGCGCGAACGAGGCCGCGCTGAAGATGCTGGAAGAAATCGGCGATGTGTCCCGCGTCAAGGACTACGTGCAGGGCGTGAAGGACAAGAAATACCGCCTGATGGGCTTCGGCCATCGCGTCTACAAGAACATGGATACGCGCGCCTCGGTGATGCGCGAGACCTGCCACGAGGTGTTGCAGGAGCTGGGGCTGGCGAACGACAGGCTGTTCAAGCTGGCGATGGAGCTGGAGCAGATCGCGCTGAGCGACCCGTACTTCATCGAGCGCAAGCTGTATCCGAATGTGGACTTCTATTCCGGCATCGTGCTGCGCGCGCTGGGTATCCCGACCAATATGTTCACGGTGATCTTCGCGGTGGGGCGGACGATAGGCTGGATCTCGCAGTGGAACGAGATGATCGCGGACAAGGGGCAGAAGATAGGCCGGCCGCGCCAGCTTTACCTGGGCGCCAAGCGCCGGGATTATCCGGTGCGGGAGCCGCGTTGAACGAACCGGCCAATTTCATGCGCCAGATGCAGGACAGCTCCTTGCTGTTCGGCGCCAATGCACCGTTCGTCGAGGAGTTGTACGAGCAGTACCTGCATGACCCCGCCCAGTTGCCCGGCGCCTGGCGGCAGTATTTCGATGCGCTGCAGGGCAGTGCGGGCGCCGCGCCCGATGTCGCGCACAGCGCGATACAGCGCGCCTTCGAGGCATTGCCCAAGGCCGGGCCGGCCAGCGTCGGCGCGCCGAGCGCCGATCTGGAGCGCAAGCAGGTATTCGTGCTGCAACTGATCAACGCGCACCGTTTTCTCGGCGTGCGCGTGGCGAACCTCGACCCGTTGAACCGGCACAGCAAGCCGGTGATCCCCGAACTGGATCCGGCCCATTACGGCTTGAGCGAGGCCGACATGGACACCACCTTCGATACCGGCTCGCTGGTGGGCGGGGCGCGCATGACGCTGCGCGAGATCCTCAAGCTGTTGCGCCAGACCTATTGCGGCAGCATAGGCGCGGAATACATGTATATGGCCGATGTGGCGCAGAAGCGCTGGATCCAGGGGCGCCTGGAAAGCGTGCGCGGCTTGGCAGGCTACGACGCCGGGATGCGCAAACGGATACTGGAGCGGCTGACTGCGGCGGAGACGCTGGAGCGCTACCTGCATACCAAGTATGTCGGGCAGAAGCGTTTCTCGCTGGAAGGCGGCGAGACGCTGATCCCGTTGCTCGACCATGTGTTGCAGCGCGCCGGCGGCAATGGCGTGCAGGAGGCCGTGATCGGCATGGCGCACCGCGGGCGCCTGAATGTGCTGGTGAACATCCTCGGCAAGCAGCCGAAGATGCTGTTTGCCGAATTCGAGGGGATACACGCCGAGCATCTGAGCTCCGGCGACGTCAAATATCACCAGGGCTTCTCTGCCGATCTGATGACCCCGGGCGGGGCGCTGCATGTCGCGCTGGCGTTCAACCCGTCGCACCTGGAGATCGTCGATCCGGTGGTGGAGGGCTCGGTGCGCGCGCGCCAGCACAGGCGCAAGGACATGGACGGCTCGAAAGTGTTGCCGGTGCTGCTGCACGGCGATGCGGCGTTCGCCGGGCAGGGCGTGGTGATGGAGACGCTGGCGATGTCGCAGACTCGGGGCTATGCGACCGGCGGCACGCTGCATATCGTCACCAACAACCAGATCGGCTTCACGGCGTCGGACTCGCGGGACACGCGTTCCAGCACCTATTGCAGCGATGTCGCGAAGATGATCGATGCGCCTATCTTCCATGTGAATGCGGACGACCCCGATGCGGTATTGCTGGTCGCGGAGATCGCGCTGGATTACCGCATGCAGTTCAACCGCGATGTGGTGATCGACCTGGTGTGCTTCCGCAAGCTGGGGCACAACGAACAGGATGAACCGCTGGTCACCCAGCCGTTCATGTACCGCTTCATACGCCAGCATGCCGGCACGCGCGCCCTGTATGCAAAGCGCCTGGCCGAGCAGGGCGTGATCCACGAAGGCGAGGCCGAGGCGATGATCGCGGCTTATCGGCAGGCGCTGGATGAGGGGCGCAACTCGGTGCAGCCCGCGCTGGATTCGTCCGGCAACCCCAACCGCAAGCTGGGCGATGTGGACTGGACCCCGTTCCGCCAGAATATTCCATGGGACGTGCCGGTCGATACCAGCGTGCCGTTGCAGCGCCTGCAGCAACTGGCCGTACCGCTGACGACGGTGCCGGAGAACTTCACCCTGCATGCGCGGGTGCAGAAGATCGTCGAAGACCGCATCGCGATGGCGCGCGGGGATCTGGCGCTGGATTGGGGGATGGCGGAAAACCTCGCCTATGCGACCTTGCTCACCGAGGGATTCCCGGTGCGCTTGAGCGGGCAGGATTGCCGGCGCGGCACGTTCTTTCACCGTCACGCGACCTGGCATGACCAGAACCGCAAGGAATGGCATCAGGGGGCGCATACGCCGTTGCAGCATCTGGCCCCGGACCAGGCCGATTTCGTCGTGATCGACTCGCTGTTGTCCGAAGAGGCGGTGCTGGGTTTCGAGTACGGCTATGCCACCGCCGAGCCCAACTCGCTGGTGTTGTGGGAGGCGCAGTTCGGCGACTTCGCCAACGGCGCGCAGGTGGTGATAGACCAGTTCATCGCGTCCGGCGAGGCCAAGTGGGGCCGGCTGTGCGGGCTGGTGATGCTGCTGCCGCATGGCTATGAAGGGCAGGGGGCGGAGCACTCCTCGGGCCGCATCGAGCGCTACCTGCAGCTGTGCGCCGATTACAACATCCAGGTGTGCGTCCCGTCTTCGGCCGCGCAGATGTTCCATCTGTTGCGCCGCCAGATGCTGCGGCCCTATCGCAAGCCGCTGATCGTGTTCACCCCGAAGAGCCTGCTGCGCAGCAAGGATGCCTCGTCGGCATTGAGCGAGCTGACGCAGGGGCGTTTCCAGCCGGTGATCGGCGAAGTCGATACGCTGGATAACAGGAAAGTGCGCCGCATCATCGCCTGCAGCGGCAAGGTGTATTACGAGCTGCTGGCGGCGCGCAGGGCCAATGGCCGCAACGATATGGCGATCATCCGCATCGAGCAGCTCTATCCCTTCCCGCACGCCGATTTCACCGCGCAGATCGCCGCCTATCCGAATGCCGCCGAGCTGGTGTGGTGCCAGGAGGAGCCCGGCAACCAGGGCGCGTGGCATCGCATCCAGCATTACCTGTTGCGCCACCTGCGCAAAGGCATGCGCCTGGACTACGCGCTGCGCCCCTCGTCCGCCGCGCCTGCCGCGGGATACCTGGCGGTGCACCAGGAACAGCAGAAGGCGGTGATCGAAGCCGCCTTCCGCAACGACCTAGACAACAAACCTAATCCGGGAGCATTACACCATGAGCATCATTGAAGGCCATCTTATTGAAGTCCGGGTGCCGCAACTGTCCGAGTCCATATCCGAAGCCACGCTGCTGACCTGGCACAAGCAGGTCGGCGATGCCGTGACCGAGGGCGAGAACCTGATCGACATCGAAACGGACAAGGTCGTGCTGGAGCTGCCGGCGATCAAGAGCGGCGTGTTGAGCAAGATCATCAAGGGCAACGGCGAAAAGGTGACCAGCAGCGAGTTGATCGCGCAGATAGACACCGCCGCGGTGGCGGCCCCGGCGCCCGCAGCCGGCCAGACGGATGCTCCGGCGGCGGTGCCGCCCTCGGTGCGCAAACTGGCGCGCGAGCACGAGATCGATGCCAGCACGCTGCACGGCAGCGGGCGCAGCGGTCGGGTGACCCGTGAAGACGTGCTGAATGCGATGCAGCAGGTCGCGGCGCCCGCGGCGCAAGCCGTGCCGACAATTGCGCCGGCAGGAAACCGACCCGAACAGCGTGTGCCGATGACGCGCATCCGCCAGCGCATCGCCGAGCGCCTGCTGCAATCGCAACAGAACGCCGCGATCCTGACCACGTTCAACGAAGTGAACATGCAGCCGGTGATCGAGCTGCGCAACTAATACAAGGATGCGTTCGAGAAGAAACACGGCGTCAAGCTGGGTTTCTCGTCGTTCTTCGTCAAGGCGGCGGTGCTGGCGCTGCAGAAATTCCCGATCGTCAATGCCTCGGTGGACGGCAACGACATCATCTACCACGGCTATTTCGACATCGGCGTGGCCATCGGCAGCGAGCGCGGCCTGGTGGTGCCCATCCTGCGCGATGCGGACAAGCTGTCCCTGGCCGACATCGAAAAGCAGATCGTCGATTTCGGCGCAAGAGCCAAGGTCGGCAAGCTGACGATGGAAGAGCTGACTGGCGGCACGTTCTCGATTTCCAACGGCGGCGTGTTCGGCTCGATGCTCTCCACGCCGATCATCAACCCGCCGCAGTCCGCAATCCTCGGCATCCATGCCACCAAGGACAGGGCGGTGGTGGAGAACGGCCAGATCGTGATCCGCCCGATGAATTATCTCGCGGTGTCCTACGATCACCGCATCATCGACGGCCGCGAGGCGGTGCAGTTTCTCGCCACGATCAAGGAAGCGCTGGAATATCCGGGCAGGGTGTTGCTGGATTTGTAAGGTTGTTGTCATTCCCGCGAAAACGAGCGAAGCGATGTTTCGAGCTTGCGGCCAAGCGGGAATCCAGTTTTTACAAGATCAAAACCGTCGGGGGTAACCCGGCAATAGTCAGGTTATTTACTAGCCGAAGACAATGACAGTCAACCATTATTAGCAGTTTATTAACGCATGCACATTCATTATGACGACTAGAACAACTCTTAACGTTTCAATATCTCTATTACGCGTTCTGCTAATGAGTGTTTTTCTATCATTTTTTTCATCACTCTCATATGCTGATGCAACTGATGATGCTATTCAGCGTTATCAACAAGAGTCTGAACAAAGGCATGCTGATAAACAATTAAATGATGCATTGGATAAAGTTAAAAAAAAATTAAGTGACTCGCGCGCAACAAAAAGCAATTCTGGGGAAATATCTTGGATAGGTGTTATTTTGGGGATTGGATTGCTGGTTTATATCTGGGCATGGGTCTCGGACAAACTCGAGGAAGCTAAGAATAAATCAAATGCCAATAAACCACCGACAAATCAAAACTCAATAAGCGTTGAAAGAGAATTGGTTCTTGCGTCTGTAAAAGAATCGTGGATTAACCTAAGCTTTGCAAACGATGCATTTAAAAATGACAAGGAGATCGTTCTTGCGGCCATAAAAAATTCCTGGAGGGCCTTGGAATACGCAAGTGATAGCCTTCAAAATGACAAGGAACTTGTTTTAACGGCTTTAACTATCGAGGGCTCTAAGGCGTTGGAATTTGCGAGCGCTGTACTCATAAACGATAGAGATATCGTCTTCACGGCTGTAAAAACCCGCGGTGAAAACTTGGAGTTTGCAAGTGCTGCATTGAGAAATGATAAAGAAATTGTTCTTGCCGCTGTCAATTTCGATGATTTTGCAGCATTGGAGTTTGCAAGTGCGGAATTAAGAAGGGACCGAGAAGTTGTTCTTGCAGCGGTGAAAGCTTGCGCTGGCAATTTGAAATTTGCCAGTGCCTCTTTGAGAAATGATAAAGAAATTGTCCTTGCTGCTACAGCAAGTGAAGAGGGGTGTGATGCGTGGCAATACGTTAGTAAATCGCTAATGAAAGACAGGCAATTTGTTCTTGAGTCTGTAAGAAATGCAGGTTGGGCACTTCAATTTGCGAGCTCGAACCTAAAAAATGATAAAGAAGTGGTTCTTGCTGCTGTAAAAAATTTTTATATGGCATTTGGGCATGCCAGTGATGAGCTTAGGAATGACAAGGAAGTTATTCTTGCAGCTGCCGGGCAATCTAGTGAATCGCTGAATCACGTTCGATATGTCTTAAAGAAGAATAATCAAATCACAATAGATCTAGATAAATTAATGGGAAATCAAGCTTGAAGAAATTATTGCGGCAAGTTGTATGGCTTCAATGGGCCGTTAGCGATTATTCGCGGACGTCTGCAAAGGGTGAGCAACTTGATTGCCCATCCGTTTTTTTAGGTTTTTGCATTTCTTTCCCCTGAGCAACGCAGGGTGCCCCGCAGGGGCGACAACACACTGCGCAGCAGTGTGTTGCGGCGAAGGCTAACTTTCAGGTTATGCCGAAGCCAAAAACCGGGGTCGCCTTCTTTTTGGTTACTTTTTCTTTGGCGAAGCAAGAAAAAGTGACTAGCTGTCGGGCTACCCCCGACGAAGTTGATTTTGTTTTTCGTATGCATTACAGCGCGCCAGCCGCTTCGCGGCGACCCTTCGACAGGCTGATGGAACTACTTGGACGCGGCGGGCGTGGTGGTGAGTTCGCAAGACGCGCGCTTCAAGGCTGGCGATGAAGTGCTGGTCACCGGCTATGAGATGGGCGTGGCGCACGACGGCGGCTTTGCCGAATACGCGCGCGTTCCCGCCGACTGGGTGGTGCCGCTGCCGCAGGGCCTGACGCTGTTCGAGGCGATGGCGCTGGGTACGGCGGGATTTACCGCCGCGCTGGCGATCCATCGTCTGGAACAGAACGAATTGACGCCGGACAAGGGCAAGGTAATCGTCACCGGCGCGACCGGCGGGGTGGGCAGTCTCGCGATCCAGATGTTGTCCGGGCTGGGGTATCACGTGGTTGCGCTGACCGGCAAGGACGGCGAGCACGACTATCTGAAGTCGCTGGGGGCTGGCGAGATTCTGCCGCGCGGCGAGATCGATCTGCACGGCACGCGCCCGTTGGAAAAGGCGCAATGGGCCGGCGCGCTGGATGCGGTGGGCGGCGACACGCTGGCCTGGCTGACGCGCACGATGCAGCAGAACGGCGTGATCGCCAGTTTCGGCAATGCCGGGGGCGTCGAGCTGCACACCACGGTGTTCCCGTTCATCTTGCGCGGAGTGCGCCTGATCGGCGTCGATTCCGCCGCGACGGCGATGCCGCTGCGCAGGGAAATCTGGCGGCGTCTGGCCAGTTCGATCGGGACAGGTTTGCGGCCGAGGCAATTGGCACAGGTCGCCCATACCGTACCGTTCGCAGAGCTGCCGCAAGCGTTTCTCCGTTTGCTGCAAGGCCATGCGCGCGGACGAACGGTGGTTGGGATTAAACCGGCAAGTTGATGCTATAATCCGGCGCAAAGCTGGAAACATCACAGCGCGAAAGTGGCGGAATTGGTAGACGCACTGGATTTAGGTTCCAGCGCCGCGAGGCGTGAGAGTTCGAGTCTCTCCTTTCGCACCAGCACAAGATATTAACTTTAAATTCAAGGAAATACGGTATGTCCAGCGTAGAAACTGTAAGCGCGTTAGAACGTCGTCTTAACGCATCCATCCCGCAGCAATCCATCCGCAGCGAACTGACGGCCAGACTCAACAGCATCGGGCGCAACGCGAAAATTGCCGGTTTCCGTCCAGGCAAGGTGCCGGCCAAGGTGATCGAGCAGTTCTACGGCGCGAAAGCGCGCGAAGAGATCGTCGGGGAGGCGTTGCAGCGTTCTTTCGACGAGGCGGTGCAGATCAACAACCTCAAGGTGGCGGGTGCGCCGCGCTTCGAGATCAAGACCAAGGACCTGAATGCCGACCAGCTTGAGTACAGCGCGCTCTTCGAGGTTTACCCGGAAGTGGTGATCGGCGATGTCAGCGGCGAGGAGATCACTCGCACGGTGTTTGAATTGGCCCAGGCCGATGTGGACAATACCATCGCGACGCTGCGCAAGCAGCGCGCCACCTATGAAGTGGCGGCACGTGCCGCGCAAAACGAGGACAAGGTGACGGTCGATTTCGTCGGCAAGCTGAATGGCGAAGTGTTCCAGGGCGGCGAGGCGAAGGGGTATCCGGTGACACTGGGTTCGGGCAGCATGCTGGCCGATTTCGAGGCCGCCATCGTTGGCATGAAGGCCGGCGAAACCAAGTCGTTCGACATGACCTTCCCGGAGAATTATCACGGCAAGGATGTCGCAGGCAAACAGGTGACCTTCACGATCACGGTGCAAAGCGTGAGCGCGCCCAAGCTGCCCGAAATCGACGCCGAGTTTGCGAAGTCGGTCGGTATCGCGGACGGCGATGTGAGCAAGCTGCAGGAAGAAGTGCGCAGCAATCTGCAGCGCGAGGTGTCACGCCGCCTGAAGGTGCGCAACAAGGATGCCGCGATGGAAGCGCTGCTGAAGGTTTCCCAGTTTGACGTGCCCAAGGCGCTGGTCGACTGGGAAGTGCAGAATCTGATCGAGCTGACCGTGCAGGACATGGAAGCGCGCGGCATGAAAATGAAGGGCATCTCACTGCCGCCGGAGCTGTTTACCGAGCGCGGGCAGAAGCGCGTCAAGCTGGGGCTGATCCTGGGTGAGCTGGTGAATAAACACGACCTGAGGGCGACGCCGGAGCAGGTGCGCGCCTTGGTGACCGAGTACGCACAGAGTTTCGATCAGCCCGAAGAAGTGGTGCGCTGGTACTACGACAATCCGCCACGCCTGCAGGAAGTCGAAAATCTGGATCTGGAAGAGAATGTGGTCGGCTGGGTGATGGGGCAGGCAAAGACTGTCGACAAGAGCATCACTTTCGGCGAACTGATGGAAAACTAGCATGATGGAATATCAAGAGCCACAGAATATCGGTTTGATTCCCATGGTCGTGGAGACCAGCGGGCGGGGCGAGCGCGCTTACGACATTTATTCGCGCCTGCTCAAGGAGCGTGTGGTGTTCCTGGTCGGTGAAGTGAACGACCATAGCGCGAACCTGATCGTGGCGCAGATGTTGTTTCTGGAATCGGAGAATCCGGACAAGGATATTCATTTCTACATCAATTCACCCGGCGGATCGGTGACTGCCGGCATGGCCATCTATGACACGATGCAGTTCATCAAGCCCAATGTCAGCACGCTGTGCATCGGGCAGGCGGCGAGCATGGGCGCATTCCTGCTGACCGCGGGGGAAAAAGGGAAGCGTTTCTGCCTGCCGAATTCGCGCGTGATGATCCATCAGCCGTTGGGCGGGTTCCGCGGCCAGGCATCGGACATCGAGATCCATGCGCGCGAGATACTCTATCTGAAGCAGAAGCTCAATCAGATGCTGGCGCGGCACACCGGGCAATCCGTTGAAACCATAGAGCGTGATACCGATCGTGACAATTTCCTGAGCGCTGAAGAAGCGGTGAAGTACGGCCTGGTGGACCAGGTCCTGGAAAAACGCGTTTAAGAAAACAAAAGATTTGCCGATAACACAGCGGAAGGTTAGCAGCGATGGCTGGCGATAAAAAATCAGGTGAAAAATTGCTTTACTGTTCGTTTTGCGGCAAGAGTCAACACGAGGTGCGCAAGCTGATTGCAGGACCTTCGGTGTTCGTGTGCGACGAGTGCATCACCCTGTGCAACGACATCATGCGCGAGGAAATACAGAACGAGGCTGGCAAGGCCGACAAGAGCGATTTGCCTGTCCCCAAGCAGATTTGCGCGACGCTGGACGAGTACGTGATCGGGCAGGAGCAGGCCAAGCGGATCTTGTCGGTGGCGGTTTATAACCATTACAAGCGCCTGAAGAGCAGTGACAAGGACGGCGTGGAACTGGCCAAGAGCAACATCTTGCTGGTCGGCCCGACCGGATCGGGTAAGACATTGTTGGCGCAAACCCTGGCGCGTTTGCTGGACGTTCCGTTCGTGATGGCCGATGCGACCACGCTGACCGAGGCGGGGTATGTCGGCGAGGATGTCGAGAACATCATTCAAAAGCTGCTGCAGAATTGCGACTACGATGTCGAGAAGGCGCAGCGCGGCATCGTTTACATCGATGAGATCGACAAGATTTCGCGCAAATCCGACAATCCTTCGATTACGCGTGACGTGTCGGGTGAAGGCGTGCAACAGGCCTTGCTCAAGCTGATCGAAGGGACCAAGGCATCGATCCCTCCCCAGGGTGGGCGCAAACATCCCAACACGGAATTCCTCCAGGTGGACACCACGAATATCCTGTTCATCTGCGGTGGCGCGTTCGATGGCCTGGAAAAGGTGATACGCAACCGTTCGGCAAAAGCCAGCATCGGTTTCGGCGCCACAATAGGCAGCAAGGATGAACGCAAGACCGGTGAGACCCTGCGCGATGTCGAGCCCGAGGATTTGATCAAGTTCGGTTTGATCCCGGAATTCGTCGGTCGCCTGCCTGTCGTGGCGACACTGGAAGAGCTGGATGAAATAGCGCTGGTAAAGATTCTGACCGAGCCCAAGAACGCGTTGACCAAGCAGTACCAGAAGCTGTTTTCTATGGAAGGCGTCGAGCTGGAGTTCCGTGACGGTGTGTTGTCCGCGATTGCGCGCAAGGCGCTGGCGCGCAAGGCCGGGGCTCGCGGGCTGCGCTCGATACTGGAGCATGCCTTGCTGGATGTGATGTTCGATTTGCCTTCTTTGGAGGGGGTCAGCAAGGTGGTGCTGGATGAAGCGAACGGATCCGGAGAAATCAAACCCATCATCATATACGCAGATACCCCCAAGGCAGCCTGATCTGGCTGCCGGTTTTTATCTTGTCCGGTGGGGTTGCTTGAATTATTTTCAGTTGGCCCCATCTAACCTTACAGTCAACAAGAGGTTATTGCCATGTTAGAACAAGATACCCCAAGCACGATCAGCAACTTACATCCGCTTTTGCCATTGCGCGATGTCGTTGTATTTCCCCATATGGTCATTCCCCTGTTTGTCGGGCGCTCAACATCGCTCAAGGCGCGGGAAACCGCGCTGGAGGCGGGGAAGGGCATCGGGCTGGTGGCTCAGAAATCAGCCGCCAAGGACGATCCTGGCACCGAGGATCTGTACGCGATTGGCAGCATGGCCAATATTCTGCAGATGCTGAAATTGCCCGATGGCACCGTCAAGGTGCTGGTGGAGGGTACGCAGCGCGTCAATGTGCTTCGGGTATTCGATGCCGATAGTCATTTCGATGCCGAAGTCGAGGTCGTTCCGGCCGAGGATGGCAGCGACAGCGAATCGGAAGCGATGCGCCGGGCGTTGATCGCCCAGTTCGATCAGTATGTAAAACTCAACAAAAAAATCCCGCCGGAAATCCTGACCTCGCTTGCCGGGATCGACGATGCCGGCCGTCTGGCCGACACGATTGCCGCCCACCTGCCGCTCAAGCTGGAACAGAAACAGGAGGTGCTGGAAGTCTTCGGTGTGCGCAAACGCCTGGAGCATCTGCTCGGCTTGCTGGAAGCGGAGATTGATATCCTGCAAGTCGAGAAGCGCATTCGTGGTCGCGTGAAGCGCCAGATGGAAAAGAGCCAGCGTGAGTATTATCTGAACGAACAGGTGAAGGCGATCCAGAAGGAGCTGGGCGAGGGCGAAGAGTGATATTGACCTTGACCCTTAGGGTTAGACTTTAGTATACCCAACCCCGCTTAACAGGCCATGCTATATCTAGAAATTTTCGTCTCGGCAAGTTAAGTGGTTGTATTCTATTTTGGGGGAAACTCATCTGATCGGGATATATATGCCTTAAAAATTCCAAAAATGATAAGAATTATCAAAAAAAAATCAGAAATTTTTAAATTTTTTTTTACATATATTAGATCTATACGTCTATCCTACTCAATTGTTTACGCTAAGTTTACAGGGGCAATCATTTTTTTTGTTATGATCTTCCTATCGTGAGTTATAGGCTCTCAAAGGTCAAAAAGAATTATATTAGTTTTAAGAGCTTATAATTATAACTCACGATAGGAATATTATAACAAAAAAAGGATTGCACAACTAAACTCAGCATAAAAAAATTGAGTAGGTATAATATAATATGAGAAAAATTTTTATAATAAGTCTAATCATCATTTTTTGAATTTTAAAGGCATGTATTATTTCAAAGGCTACGTCTAGAAAGCTACAAGTAAAACGAGCAAAGACCCGATCAAAAGAGCTGTTTAAAAGAGTTAGCAGCAAAACGTATTGAGAACACGCCATCATTTGATCGGGTCTTTGCTCGCTTTACTTGTCGCTTTCTTAGCGGAACCTTTCAGCTCAACCGGCTGGAATACGAAAAAAATTCGGAATTTTTTCGGTTTTCCCAAATTAAACAGTATTTTTCAAATACTTTATAATTTTTTAATATTAAATCGAGGTCGCTGATCTCGAATTTCTACTTAGATCAATAATAGCCTAAACTTGAACAACAAATAGTCAAAAAATTCAATAGAAACCGTGAAAAAGATGGCATAAATATCATCGGAATCGACATAAGGAAATTTAACAGGATCCCCATTAATCAATTTCTCTGAAATGTCATCGAACATTCGAAGAGTTTTTAAATTCCAGTCATCGG
>JACPVZ010000095.1 GCA_016197305.1 Nitrosomonadales bacterium
CATTCCGCTGGCAGCGGCAGGCATGCTCAACCCAGTCATCGCGGGAGCCGCGATGGCGTTGAGTTCGGTATCGGTAGTCAGCAATGCGCTGCTGTTGAAACGCTGGAAAGCACAGCGATCGTAGCCGGAATGATCCCGCGCCGCGATCACCCCGGCTGCTCCAGCAACGCGCCCATTTGTTGCAACGAGGGCAGTTCCTGCAAAGTGCGCAGGTTCAGGTCATCCAACAGCTGTCTGGTGGTAGCGAACAATTCGGGACGACCCGGCGCATCCCGCTGACCGACCACCTCGATCCAGCCCCGCGCCTCCAGCGTCTTGAGTATCTGCGACGATACGGTGACGCCGCGAATCTCCTCGATGTCGCCGCGCGTGACAGGCTGATGGTAGGCGATGATCGCCAGCGTCTCCAGCACCGCACGCGAATAGCGCGGCGGCTTTTGCGGATTGAGCCGGTCCAGATAGACCTGCATCTGCGGACAGGCACGGAAGCGCCAGCCGCTCGCCACCTGAGTCAGTTCCACGCCGCGCCCCTGCCAGTCCTCTGCCAGTTCCGCCAAAAGCGCTTCCAGCTGGCGATTGTTAAACGGCACATCAAAAAGCAATTTCAGCTCGTTCAGCGACAACGGCTCGCTGCTTGTCAGCAGTGCCGTTTCGACAATGATCTTGTTCAATGCGCTATGCTGCGCTGATGGCTGGGCTGCTTCTGACATAGATGACTCCGAATGTTTCGCTCTGCTGGATTTCCAGCAGATATTCCTTGGCCAGTTCCAGCATCGCAATAAAGGTGACCACCAGTTTGGGCAGCCCTTCATCCGGATCGAACAGGGTGTCGAACACCACGTATTCGCCGCCTCGCAGACAGCGCAAGATGTGCGCCATCTGCTCCCTGACCGAGAGCTGTTCGCGTCGCACCGTGTGGTGCGTATTGATTCTGGCGCGTGCCAGCAGCCCCAGCCACGCCTGTTTCAGATCGTCAACGCTGATCTGTGGCGGACTCGCTGCAACGGTTTTCTCGATCAGCACCGCTACGATCTCGAAATCGCGCCCGGCCTGCGGCAACTCATTGAGCTGCTGAGCCGCCAGTTTCATCTGCTCATATTCCTGAAGTCTGCGCATCAGTTCGACGCGCGGGTCTTCCTCATCCTCGTCGGCAACCTTGACCGATTTCGGCAGCAACAGGCGCGACTTGATCTCGATCAGCACCGCCGCCATCAACAGGTACTCCGCCGCCAGTTCCAGCTTGTGCTGCTGCAACAACTCGATGTAACTCAGGTATTGCCGGGTCAGTTCCGCCATCGGAATGTCCAGCACATCCAGATTGTGTTTGCGTATCAGATACAGCAGCAAATCCAGCGGGCCCGAAAACGTCTCCAGCACCAGTTCCAGCGCGTCCGGCGGGATATACAGATCCAGCGGCATTTGCATC
>JACPVZ010000118.1 GCA_016197305.1 Nitrosomonadales bacterium
CGGTAAGCTACGCGCCTTTCCGCAATCCTTTAGAGAACCCGCAAAATGGTACAAGGCCAATACGTAATGTCCATGCTCCGCGTGAGCAAGATCGTTCCCCCCAAGCGTCAGATCATCAAGGATATCTCCCTCAGCTTCTTCCCCGGCGCGAAGATCGGCCTGCTCGGCCTGAACGGCTCGGGCAAATCCACCGTGCTGCGCATCATGGCCGGCGTGGACAAGGAATACGAGGGCGAGGTGCAGCACCTGCCCAACATCAAGATCGGCTACCTGCCGCAGGAGCCGCAGCTCGACCCGAACGCCACGGTGAAGCAGGAAGTGGAGTCAGCATTGGGAGAGGTCATGCAGGCGCAGGCCAAGCTGGACGAGGTGTATGCCGCCTATGCCGCCGAGGACGCCGACTTCGACGCGCTGGCCGCCGAGCAGGCGCGTCTGGAGAACATCATCGCCGCGGGCGGTGCGGACGCCTCGCACCAGATGGAGATCGCCGCGGATGCATTGAGGTTGCCGGAGTGGGACGCGGTGATCAAGAACCTGTCCGGCGGCGAGAAGCGCCGCGTCGCGCTGTGCAAGCTGTTGCTGGAAAAGCCCGACATGCTGCTGCTGGACGAACCGACCAACCACCTCGACGCCGAATCGGTGGAATGGCTGGAACAATTCCTGGTGCGCTTCCCCGGCACCGTGGTCGCCGTCACCCACGACCGTTACTTCCTCGACAATGCCGCCGAATGGATACTCGAACTCGACCGCGGCCACGGCATCCCGTGGAAGGGCAACTACTCCAGCTGGCTGGAGCAGAAGGAAGCGCGACTGGAGCAGGAGAACAAGCAGATCGACGCGCACATGAAGGCGATGAAACAGGAACTGGAATGGGTGCGCCAGAACCCGAAGGCGCGCCAGGCCAAATCCAAGGCGCGTCTCAATAGATTTGAAGAGCTGTCCAACACCGACTACCAGAAGCGCAACGAGACGCAGGAGATCTTCATCCCGGTGGGTGAACGTCTGGGCAACGAAGTCATCGAATTCGACGGTGTTTCCAAAGCCTATGGCGACCGCCTGCTGATCGACAACCTCAGCTTCAAGATTCCGCCCGGCGCCATCGTCGGCATCATCGGCCCCAACGGCGCGGGTAAATCCACGCTGTTCCGCATGATCACCGGCAAGGAACAACCGGACAGCGGCACCGTGAAGATCGGCTCCACCGTGAAGATTGCCTTCGTCGACCAGTCGCGCGAAGGGCTGGAGAACGACAAGACCGTGTTCGACGCGATCTCCGGCGGCAACGACATCCTCACCGTGGGCAAATACGAAACCCCGGCGCGCGCCTACATCGGCCGCTTCAACTTCAAGGGCGCGGACCAGGGCAAGATCGTCGGCCAGCTCTCCGGTGGTGAGCGCGGCCGTCTGCATCTGGCGCAGACACTGATCTCCGGCGGGAATGTGTTATTGCTCGACGAGCC
>JACPVZ010000119.1 GCA_016197305.1 Nitrosomonadales bacterium
AACCTGATCCGCGATGCGATGGGTTTCGACCAGAACCGCGGCGACAGCCTGAATGTCCAGGTCGCCAGTTTTGCCGAGAACGTTGAACCGCTGGAGGAGGCGCCGTTCTGGAAACGCCTTGACCTGATCGAGCTGGCAAAAGACCTGGTCAAATATCTGGTGATCATCGGCGTCATGCTGTTTGTGGTGTTCCGGGTCATCAAACCGGCCTTGGTCACGCTGTTCACACCGCTGAGCAATACCGGCGGCTTTACCGCCGCCCAGATGGCGCAACCTCTGCCCGAGGAAACCTATACCCCCTCCACCCCGGCCTACGAGCAAAGCCTGCTGACTGCAAGACAAATCGCGCAGCAAGAGCCCAAGATCGTCGCCAGCGTAATCAAGGAATGGGTCGGAAAAAATGAGTGACGGCATCGAAAAAAGCGCAATCTTCCTGATGACCCTGGGCGAAACCGAGGCCGCAGAAGTGTTGAGGTACCTTGAGCCCAAGGAGGTGCAAAAAATCAGTGCGGCAATGATGACCCTGCGCAATCTCAGCCGCGAGCAAATTGCCGAAGTGTTCCAGGATTTTCTGGTGAGCGCTTCCAGCAAAACCACCATAGGGCTGGATTCCAGCGCGTATATCCGCAACATGCTGACCAAAGCGCTGGGGGACGACAAGGCAGCCGGCTTGCTGGATCGCATCATGCACAACAGCGATACCAGCGGCATCGAAAGCCTGAAGTGGATGGACTGCGCGGCATCGATCCTGAGCTGGCCCAGCAAATCGAGGACAAGATGTTCGTCTTCGACAACATCATGGAGATCGACGATCGCGGCATCCAGCTGATCCTGCGTGAAGTGCAGTCCGAGTCCTTGATCATCGCGCTCAAGGGTGCCAGCGTCGAATTGCGTGAGAAGATCTTCAAGAACATGTCCCAGCGTGCCAGCGAAATGATGCGCGAAGACCTCGAAGCGAAAGGCCCGGTACGGCTCAGCGAAGTGGAAGCAAACCAGAAGGAAATCCTCAAGATCGTGCGCCGCCTGGCGGATGAAGGCCAGATCGCATTAGGCGGCAAGGGCGAGGAAGCCTATGTCTAACACCGTCATCCCCAAGGAACAGCTGACCGCGTTCGAGCGCTGGGAACTCCCATCGTTCGATCATGGCGGTGGCAAATCGTCCAGCGTTTCCGCGCCGCCCACGGTCGCCGGACTGGAACATATCCGCCAGCAGGCATTTGACGAAGGGCACCTGCAGGGACATCAGCTGGGTTACGCCGCAGGCATACAGCAGGCACAAGCTGAAGCGGCCAGAATTCACGCGCTGATGGAAAACATCCAGATCGGCCTCAACCAGCTGGACCAACAGGTTGCGCAGTCGCTGCTCGACTTGGCATTGCAAATCGCCCGAAAAATGGTCGGTGAAACGCTGAAGATCAAACCGGAAGTGATCCTGAAAGTCGTCACCGAGGCGATCAGCAACCTGCCCCATTTCAACCAGCACGCGCACCTGATTTTGCACCCGGATGATGCCGAACTGGTCCGCAAACACATGGGGGAGCAACTGGCTCATTCCGGGTGGAAGATCTTTGCCGACGAGAAAATCCAGCGCGGCGGATGTCGTGTCGAAACAGCGAGCAGCCAAATCGATGGCAGCGTGGAAAGCCGCTGGAAACGCATCGTCGAATCCATAGGGCAGGATAGCTCATGGCTGGAATGACCTCTGCACATAGCCTGCGTTGGAACGACTTCCTGACCGAGGGCCGGGACTACGTGGCTGACTGCAAACCGATGCAGCCCAGCGGGCGCTTGACCAAGGTGACCGGTCTGGTGATGGAAGCGGTCGGCCTGCAAATGCCGGTCGGCAGCACCTGCGCAATCCATCTCCCCAACAATATCGTCGAGGCCGAAGTGGTTGGCTTCTCCGGAGACAAGATATTCCTGATGCCCGAGGTGGACGTGTCCGGACTGGTGCCCGGTTCACGGGTACTGCCGATTGAAACCACCCATACCCTCACCCTCGGTAAAAAACGCAAATCCCTGCAACGCCGCAGCGCAGATCTGGCCAAACACCTGCCGGTAGGCGACATCCTGCTGGGTCGGGTACTAGATGGCGCGGGACGCCCGCTCGACCAGCTGGGCCCGCTAGGCCAAAGCCCTTCAGCAGCGCTGCAGAGCCGCCCATTCAACCCGCTGGAGCGTGCCCGCATCGATACCGCGCTGGATGTCGACGTACGCGCGATCAACAGCATGCTGACCGTGGGCCGCGGCCAGCGCATGGGGTTATTCGCGGGCAGCGGCGTCGGCAAGAGCGTGTTGCTCGGCATGATGGCCCGGTATACCAATGCCGACGTCACCGTGGTTGGCCTGATAGGCGAGCGCGGGCGCGAAGTAAAGGAATTTATCAGCGACATCCTGGGCGAAGCGGGCATGGCGCGCTCGGTCGTAGTCGCCACGCCGGCCGATACCTCGCCGCTGATGCGCTTGCAGGGAGCGGCTTATGCCACCACCATCGCCGAATATTTCCGCGACCAAGGCAAGAACGTGCTGCTGATCATGGACTCCTTGACCCGTTATGCGATGGCGCAGCGCGAGATCGCGCTGGCTGTCGGCGAGCCTCCAGCCACGAAAGGTTATCCACCTTCGGTATTCGCCAAACTTCCCCAGCTGGTCGAGCGGGCGGGCAATGGCCTGGTGGGCAGCGGTTCCATCACGGCTTTTTACACCGTGCTGACCGAAGGCGACGATCAACAGGATCCGATCGCGGATAGCGCGCGCGCGATACTCGACGGACACATCGTGCTGTCACGGCGACTGGTCGAACAGGGGCATTACCCGGCGATCGACATCGAAGCCTCGATCAGCCGGGTGATGCCCCATTTGGCTTCACCCGAACACCTTGCCCTGGTGCAACGTTTCAAACAGATGTATGCACATTACCAGCGCAACCGCGACCTGATCAGCGTTGGCGCCTATGTCAGGGGTAGCGACCCATTGCTGGATGAAGCCATCAACATGTTCCCAAAGATGGAGCAATTCCTGAAACAAAGCATGTCGGAGTCCGAACCTTACGCCTCCAGTGTTGCCAAATTGTCTGCATTGTTCGCAACGGGCACCTAATACATCATGGCCAAACCTTTCCCATTGCAACCCCTCAGAGACCTAGCCCAGCACCAGAAGGATTCGGCCACGCTGAAACTGGGCCAGTTGAATCAGCAGCAACAGAGCGCTCAGCAAAAACTCGAGGTCTTGCAGGAATACCGCCGCGATTATCAGGCGCGTCTGCAACAAGCCACACAAAGCGGCATGAACCCGGCCGAGCTGCGCAACTTCCAGCAATTCATCAACAAACTCGACGAGGCGATCAGGCAGCAACTCCAGCTAGTCGAACAAAGCAAGCTCTCCACCCAGAAGGGACGCAGCGAATTCGACACTACGCAACGCAGACTGAAATCGTTCGATACCTTGCAACAGCGCCATATCGAACAGCAGCAAAAGATCGCCGAAAAAAGCGAGCAAAAAGCACAGGACGAGCATACTGGCAGGCTTGCCGCCTACAAAATGCTCAACGACCAGGAACACAACAAATAAACAACGGAGAGCGATCATGAGCAACCTACCGATCAGCACGCAGACCCCACAGCCATCAGGCAACGCCATCAATGCAACATCGAACAGCAACCCGGCCGACAATCAGGGAGCTGGGCCGTTTGCCGACCTGCTGGCACGTCAGATCAACGGCGCCGAGCTGGTCATGGCCCATGCCCAATCTCTTAGCATCGAAGATCTCTCCGCCAACTCTCAAAAAAATGGGCAGGATGCGGCCGTCGTTATCCAGGATCCTGCCGTTGCGCTTGCAATGCCTTCCGGAGATCCGGCGAATGCGCTATCCGCAATCATGATGCAACTTCCTCTGGAGGCACGCCCCATGCTCGTTGCCGAAGCCGGTGTCTCCGGCTCCGGCGGCTGGCCACAAAAATTTCCGGCACGACCGGCAAGCCCAGCGCATCCGAGCCAGGCATCGCGCCACAAAACACCGATGCCGCGCTCACACCATTAGCCGGCGAAAACTCATCAGAAAAATCGATTTCACCTGCCGCGTCGGACATTCGATATACCGCATTGAGCCTGTCGACGGACGCAAGCAAACAGGTGGAAGTGCAATCCAGTCCAGCCCAGCAAACTCACATCCAAACGAGCGTAATGCCTGCTGCGGTAGCTGGCACATCGACCTTGATGCGCGCTGACAACAACGCGCTGGCGGTCAATACTCCACTGGGCAACAACGGCTGGGCGGATGATTTTTCTCAACAGATCAGCTGGCTGAGCACACAAAAAAATCAGGTCGCCGAACTGCACCTCAATCCTCCCGATCTGGGACCTCTGGATGTGGTACTGACGATGAACGATAAACAAGCCAGCATCCAGTTCAGCTCGCCTCATGGCGTGGTTCGTGACGCGGTGGAAAACGCCCTTCCTAAACTCCGCGAGATTTTCGCCGATAACGGCATCATGCTGGGCAACACCACCGTCAGCGATCAGACACCCCGCGACCGCAATGCCGCTGGATTCATGAATCAGAACCCCGGCTCGGGCACCCGGCGAGACTCTGACGATGAAGCTGCCCGGGCAGGCGTGCAGGCCGTCAATGATATCCCTGCAGTGGCGGTGCGGCGGCACATCGGCATGGTCGACACGGTCGCCTGAATTTTAATGGCATCGAACCAGCTGCACCGGACAGCCGATGAAAAGCTCAAGCTGGCATGAAATTGCCGCGTTAATCGGGTTATCATGCGTGCAAATTTCGCAAACATGCCAAGGAATCGGTTTCGTACGTCGAGCTGGGCACCTTTACCGCCAACCTGATCCGCGAAGAGGGCGACCGCTACCTGCAAGTGGCCATTGCGCTGAAACTGACCAAATCGGACATAGAAGAAAAAATCAAAGCCAGCCGCCCGGAAATCATGCACCGCGTCAACATGCTGCTGCAGAGCAAGCGCCCATCGGATCTGGCAACTGTCGAAGGCCGTGAGTCGCTCGCCCAGGAGATCAAGGAGCAGATCGAGTATGTGATCGGCCTGCGCAAAGTGGCGCCAGTGATAGGAAGCGCAGCTCCCGAAACGGTGCAAGGCGAGAGCGCTCCCTCTCAAACAGGACCGGTCAAGATCAGGAGCGATCTGGCCGAAGTATTGTTCACCTCATTCATCATCCAGTAACGCATGGCGACTAGGCACAAATGAGCGAGTTTCTTTCACAAGACGAAGTTGATTCCCTGCTCAAGGGCGTCACCGGCGAGGCAGACGATGAGCCTGCCGAGCATGAAGCCGCGCCAGGAGAGGTGCGCTCTTACAACCTGGCGTCTCAGGAGCGCATCGTGCGTGGGCGCATGCCCACGATGGAAATCATCAACGAGCGTTTCGCACGCCTGTTTCGCATTGGCCTGTTCAACTTCATCCGTCGCACCCCGGAAATTTCCGTCGGCCCGGTGCGCGTATTGAAATTCGCCGAATTTGTCCGCAACCTGCATGTGCCCACCAATCTGAACATCATCCAGGCCCAGCCGCTGCGCGGCAATGGCCTGTTCATTTTCGAACCCAACCTGGCTTTCCTGGTGGTCGACAACATGTTCGGCGGAGACGGCCGTTTCCATACCCGCGTCGAGGGCCGTGAATTTACCCAGACCGAACAACGCATCATCAGCAAATTGCTGTCCGTGGCCTTTGAGGGATATGGCAAAGCCTGGGAAAATGTCAGCCCGCTCAAATTCGAATTTGTGCGCGCGGAAATGAATCCTCAGTTCGCGAATATTGCCACGCCTAACGAGGTCGTGATCGTCACTTCTTTCGACATCGAGCTGGGTGGCAATGGCGGCGCGCTACACATCTGCATGCCTTATTCGATGCTAGAGCCGGTCAAGGATCTGCTGTTCAGCCCGATGCAGGGCGAACACCAGGCGACCGACCATCGCTGGCAACAGCTTCTATCCAAACAGGTGCAATCCGCGACCATCGAACTCGTCGCCACGCTGGGGCAAGCCCAGATGACGCTGGAAGAAGTATTGAAAATGCGCAGCGGCGACATCATCCCGATAGATGTCGACGAACACATCACGGCGTCGGTCGATAACGTGCCGGTACTGGAATGCACCTATGGCGAATTCGATGGCCAATATGCGTTGAAGGTAGAAAAAATTGTCTCAGTTCACGAAGGAGAAGGAAATGGCTGACGAAACTGCAACTGGCGAAGCGATCACGGCCGACGATTGGGGCGCGGCCTTGGCTGAACAGACTTCGGCTGCCGACGACTGGGGTGCGGCGATGGCGGAACAAACCGCCGCCGAAAGCGCACCGGCCGCACCGGCAAAACCCCACGTGTTCCAGCAATTTGGCGCAGGAGGCCCGGCCACCAGCCAGAACGATCTGGACATGATATTGGATATCCCGGTGCAACTGACCGTTGAACTGGGGCGCACCAAAATGCCGATCAAGAATTTGCTGCAGCTGGCACAGGGTTCGGTGGTCGAACTGGCCGGCATGGCTGGCGAACCGCTGGATGTGATGATCAACGGATTCTTGATCGCTCAGGGTGAAGTGGTGGTGGTCAACGACAAACTGGGCATACGTCTGACCGACATCATCACCCCATCCGAACGCCTGCGCCGCCTGAATAAATAGCATGCGCAGCCTTCCACGCATCTCCGGAATGCTGCTGGCTGCGCCACTCGATGCAGCCGCTGCGGATATCGCACGCCCTGCCTATACTCCTCCACCGGCAGCGGTCAGCTCCGGGAGCATCGTGCAGATTATTTTCAGCCTGCTCCTGGTGTTGGCTGCTATCGTCCTGGTGGCCTGGCTGCTGAAACGCATCAACACCAGCCGTCAGGGTTCGGGCAATTTTCTCCGGGTCGTAGGTGGTGTAGCCATAGGCCAGCGCGAGCGCGTCGTACTCGTTGAAGTCAACGACACCTGGCTGGTGGTCGGCGTGGGACCCGGGCAGATACGCACGCTGCATACCCTGCCCAAGCCCGAAGAAAGCTTCGCGCAACCGACAGCATCAGAAACCGGATCGACCCAGCCCAAGAGTTTCGCAGCCGAACTCGCATCCAGGCTGAGCACCCTGACCCAAGGAAAGCAACGTGCGCCGTAATACCCTCTGCTTCTTGCTCGCGCTGCTCGCGCTGTTCAGTATCAGCCAGACCGCCTGGGCCGAGGTAGGCATGCCGGCATTGACCAGCAAACCGGCTCCGGGCGGCGGACAGACCTACAGCCTGAGCCTGCAGACACTGCTGTTGCTCACCTCGCTGAGTTTTTTGCCTGCCATCCTGCTGATGATGACCGGTTTCACTCGCATCATCATCGTGCTGAGCCTGCTGCGTTCCGCGCTTGGCACCCCCTCATCCCCTCCCAATCAGGTACTGATCGGATTGGCGCTGTTCCTGACTTTCTTCGTGATGTCGCCGGTATTCGACAAGATCTACACCGACGCCTATTTGCCGTTCAGCGAAAACAGGATGGACTTCCAGGAAGCCGTCGAAAAAGGCAGCATTCCTCTCAAACAATTCATGCTGCGCCAGACCCGCGAGGCCGACCTTGCGTTGTTCGTCAAAATATCCAATAGCGAACCGCTGCAAAGCGCCGATCAGGTACCTCTGCGCATTCTGGTTCCTGCCTACGTCACCAGTGAATTAAAGACCGCTTTCCAGATCGGTTTCGTCGTGTTCATCCCGTTCCTGATCATCGACATGGTGGTTGCAAGCGTGCTGATGTCGATGGGTATGATGATGGTCTCCCCGGCGATCATTTCGCTGCCCTTCAAAATCATGCTGTTCGTCTTGGCCGACGGATGGAATCTGATCCTCGGCTCGCTGGCACAGAGTTTCTTCACCTGATGCGTGTGCAGCCATGACCCCGGAAGCCGTTGTCACGCTTGGACAGCAAGCCGTCGAACTGACGTTGATGATTTCCGCGCCGCTACTGCTCAGCGCGCTGGTAATCGGTCTGGTGGTGAGCATCTTTCAAGCCGCCACCCAGATCAATGAGATGACGCTATCATTCATTCCAAAACTGCTGGGCATCTTTCTGGTGCTGATCTGGACCGGCCCATGGATGATCAACACGATGGTCGATTATATACAGCGCTTATTCAGCAACATCCCCTGGATGATCGGGTAAGCGGCATGATCAGCTTTACCAGCGCGCAACTCGATGCATGGCTGGCGGCCCTGATCTTTCCGTTGACCCGCATTCTGGCGATGATCGCCAGTTCGCCTGTGCTGGGCAACCGGCAGATTCCGGCACGGGTCAAAATTGGCCTGTCGGTGCTGCTCACACTGATTGTGGCTCCTACGCTGACCGACCTCCCCGAAATACCAATCTCATCGCCACAGGGTCTGTTGACGATGATCCAGCAGATCATCATCGGCATAGCGATTGGTTTTACGATGCGACTGATCTTCACCGCGGTCGAAATGGCGGGCGAACTGACCGGGTTACAGATGGGACTGGGGTTCGCCAGCTTCTACGACCCGCTAAATGCATCGTACACGCCCATCATCGCGCAATGGATGGGAATATTGGCCACGCTGTCCTTCCTTGCGCTGAATGGCCACCTGTACATGATCTCAGCGCTGGTGGAAAGTTTTCACACACTCCCGATCGGCAGCATGATGTCAGCCAAGAGCTTCTTCGGTGTGGCCAGTTGGGGAGGCAGCATCTTTGCGTACGCCTTGCAGATTTCGCTGCCGATACTGGCGGCACTGCTGATCACCAACATCGCATTAGGGATCCTGACCAGAGCCGCACCACAGCTGAATCTGTTCGCGGTCGGCTTCCCTGTCACGCTGGCCGTGGGGTTTTTTGTGCTGATCCTGTCCACCCCATACCTGGCCCCGTTGCTCGACCGGTTGACGCAAGAGGCCATCAGCACCACCACTGGCATTCTCAAAACGCCTGCACATTAAGATGTGCACAAACAAAACAGCCGCCC
>JACPVZ010000101.1 GCA_016197305.1 Nitrosomonadales bacterium
CTCCCGCAAGCGGGAGAGGGCAGGCAGCTTAAACCTCTTCACCGCTGGCGGCAGAGAGGTTGCCTGGCATACATTCGTGCCCGGCATCGAGGCGGGTTTGTCGCCCTGGCTGCGCGACCGCGGTTCGCTGACGCTGCGCATCCAGCAGCGCTGCGGGCAATTCGCGGTGCGCAAATTGAACGGCGGCCTGGCACGCATCGCGCGCGACGAGGCCGGGTTGATCGGCATCGCGCCGCAGCAACTCGCCTATGCGCGCGAGGTGTTGCTGTATGCCGACGGCCGGCCGGTGGTGTTCGCGCACAGCGCCTGTGCGCGCCAGCATCTGCGCGGCGCTTGGGCTGCGGTGGCAGGTCTGGGCAACCGCCCGCTCGGGGCGCTGCTGTTCGAGCACCCGCTGGTCGAGCGCCAGCCGCTGCATTACAAGGCGCTGCGCGCCAACCATCCGCTATACCAGCGCGCCGCGACTTTATTGGCCGAACCGCCCGCCCGGCTGTGGGCGCGCCGCTCGTTGTTCTATTTGCACGGCGCGCCGCTGCTGGTCACGGAAGTGTTCCTGCCGGAGATTTTGCTGCTGACTAAGGCTGAATGAAATAGGCGGGATTGCACGTAGAATTGATGGTGCGCGCAAAGAGATGAATCTGGGCGCTGGGAAGTATCATTTACCTTGCCCTTAATGGCTCGAGTTCGCGCAAATGCATTTTTCTATTTGCTGGTTGAACTCATTAGGTAAGCAATTTAAGGATTGTGGAGTGGTAATTTGAGCGTCAGTTTTTGGCATCTTGTTGCCAGCATCCACTTGGGGGCGGTTCAAGTCTTCACTGGTTGCTCAGACATACCCCGGTCCAAGTAACACGGGAGCTATAAATGCACCAGTCCGAAATCTAACAGCAATAGTCAATAATTGGTATATGCCAAATTATCTAGGCTTTGGCATACCATTCAAATTACAATTAGTATCATTTGCCAGACAGGATCTTTATCGGGGATCGCGCTCGTTCCATTACGCACCATTTTGCAGGCCAATATTTCCCGCAAAGGCGATGTCTGCGTGCGGTTTGGCCGCGAAGCGCTGGCGGTGACCGAGGCTGGTCTGGGCGTTCGGCATCACTCAGAAGACATTGAAAAAGTATGGTTTTGTCATTCCCGCGAAAACGGGAATGACAACTTGTTCAGTGTTTCTCTAAGGTAAAAGCGTTTCCCGGATGCCATCCGGCAACGGAATTCGAAATTGTTTTCAATCTGGAGAGAGACGATGTTTCATGAGCAGCAGGAGTGGGTGATCCTCGGGGTGACGACGGACGGAGGGTTGTTCGATGTGCCGAACTGGCCGGAGCGGCTGTGCGGCATGCTGGCCGAACAGGGGCAGGACAACCGGGTCAGCTATTCGGAATATCTGCACCCGGTCGTGATCAACGGCATTCCCTCCGTGGTGATGCTGAGCCGGCTGGAACAGGACGATCCGGCCGCCTGCGCCATCGTCAAACAATTCGTCGCCGAGCACCGGCTCAAGACCCGCTCCGGGCGTGTCGGCGAGGCCACGAGCCGGTATCCGCTGGTGCAGTCGGAGCGCCGCGAATATATCAAATGGTAACCGTTCGCTGACCGGCGGTCTGATTGCGCGACATGAAAGGTTTTTTCCAGAGTTTCTCGATGCGTGAACTGGCGCCTTATGTGCTGGTTGCATTGTGTGCGTGTGTGGCGATCGCCGATTACCTTCCGGTGCTGGACGCCCCATTCGTGTTCGACGATACGCTTTATATCAGCACCAACAGCAGGCTGGCTGGGCTGCATCTGTCCGAACTGTGGCGGCTTTTTGCCCAGCCCTACAACGACATGGGCGAGTTTCTGCCGTTGCGGGAAATCTCGTATTGGCTGGAACTGTCGCTGTTCGGCCCGAATCCGGCGGCATTCCGGATCGACAACATCGTGCTGTACCTGCTTTGCCTGCCGCTGGTTTACGCGCTTACTGCCTGGTCATGGCGGTATTTCCGCCCCGCCGACCCGGCGGCGAGCGTAGCTTGGGCATCTGCGGCGGTGACCGCGCTGTTTGCGCTGCACCCTTCTCATGTAGAGGCGGTGGTGTGGATTGCCGGGCGCAAGGATGTCATGTCCGGGTTGCTTGCGCTGCTGGCGTTATGGCTCGCTTTGTCGGCCAGGCGGGAACAGGGGCTGAGTGCCCGTCATGCTGGTGCGGCGCTGCTGATACTGTTTGCCGCGCTGCTGTCCAAGGCGTTTGCCGTCGCGATGGCGGCGATCATTGCAATGGTCTGGCTGATGTTCTGGCGTGAAATGGCAGCGCCGAAGCAATACCGGTTGCAGCTGTTGTGGCCGGCCGCCGCATTGTTGCTGGCGGCCGGCGTCGCCAAAATTTTTGCGGCGAGCACCTCTGCCGTGCTGCCATTCTATTTTGGCGCGGAGGCGGCGACGCGATCCTTGGCAGTACTGGGCTGGCTGGTTCGTCTTGCGGTCAGTCCGGAACACCGTCATTTTTTCTATCCGGTATTCGACGACTCTTATCTTCCGGCGATGGTCGCGCTGGGGGCGGTCGCTCTGGTAGGTGCCGCGGCCGGCATCGTGATGCTTTGGCGCAGGCGTTCACTGGTCGGTTTTTCTGCCGTCATTTTTTTGCTGCTCTGCATGCCAGCCTTGCAGTTGCTGCCCTATATGCAGCCGTCCGTTGTCTCGGATCGCTATCTGTTCCTTGCCGTCTGGCCGGCCGCAATGATCATCGTGGCATTGTTGTGGCGGATAAATCGCGTGCCGCGCATCGCCTTGCTGCTGATCATCGCGCTGTCATGGGCCGTTCAGAGCGCAGAGCGAAGCCGGGACTGGCGCAGCACCGAAGCGATGGAGGATGTCGATGTGCGCGCTTTCCCGGGATACTATGTCCCCGCGGTATACAGGATCGCCGCGCAGCTGCAGCATGGGCAGCATGATGCGGCACTGGGAATGGCCAATCGCATCGCGATGCCGCAGCTGCGGGAACTCATGATCAGAACGGTCGATGCCGATCGTGCGGTACAGGTTGCGATACAGATAGGCATGCCGCAGCAGGCCATGGATTTGCTTTGGCCGCTGAGCGAGGAATTGATGCGGCCTGCGGCCGAAGAGAAATGGAATTCGCATTTGGCCAATGTCAGGGTGGCCAGGCGCACGCTGATTAAAGCGGCATGGGGACGCCTGATCGAACACTTCCCGGGGGATGCCTCGGTGCGATACAACGCCGGGCTATGGATGCTGGAAATGCTGGATGAGGACGCGATCGGCAATTTGCGTACCGCGGTCGAGTCTGACGGCCTGCCGCCCGCTGTGCGCGGAACGGCATACAAGAATTACGGCCTGGCCTTGCTCGGCGGCGGCAGAATCGCCGAGGCGGAGGCGCCGCTGCGTGCCGCCTTGGAGCAGAACCCGCCGGACTTGCGCGCGTATTGCGCGCTTGTGGAAGTATACCGGCGGGCCGGACGAAACGTCGAGGCTGCGCAGGCCGAGGCCAATTGCACCAGCCGCACGCGTTTGCAAGCTGTCGTGCGATAGCGATCCTCAAGGCATGAAGCTCGCGGAACGTCTGTCGCTCTATATCCAGCTCACCCGGCTGCATCGTCCCATCGGCATCCTGCTGCTGTTGTGGCCGACGCTGTGGGGGCTGTGGATCGCCAGTGCAGGGCATCCGGCGTGGCACGTCTTGGTCATCTTCGTGCTGGGCACCACGCTGATGCGTTCGGCGGGTTGCGTGATCAACGATTATGCGGATCGCGATATCGACAGGCACGTCAAGCGCACCCGCGAACGCCCCGTTACCAGCGGGCGCATCGCGCCGCGCGAAGCGTTGTATCTGGCCGCGATACTGGCATTCAGCGCCTTTGTACTGATCCTGCCGCTGAACAACCTGACACTGCTGCTGTCATTCCCGGCGGTGTTGCTCGCGGCCAGCTATCCCTATACCAAGCGTTTCCTCGCGATC
This sequence comes from Nitrosomonadales bacterium, assembly GCA_016197305.1. GTDB lineage: Bacteria > Pseudomonadota > Gammaproteobacteria > Burkholderiales > Gallionellaceae > Gallionella. Next base: position 3,962 of record JACPVZ010000101.1, read on the forward strand.
CCGCAAGCTTATCTCGGCATCGCGTTCGGTTTCGGCATCCCGATGGCATTCGCCGCCGTGCAAGGCAGCGTACTCCCGGTGGCCTGGGTACTGCTGCTTGCCAACGTGTTCTGGGCGATCGCGTACGACACCGAATACGCGATGGTGGACCGGGACGACGATATTCATCTGGGCATTCATTCTTCGGCGCTGTATTTCGGCAGGTACGACGTCGCGGCGGTGATGGGCTGCTATGCGATCACGCTGGCTCTGCTCGCGGTGTCCGGGGCAATGGCCGGGCTGGGATGGCCGTATCATCTGGGCTTGCTGATTTCGGGCGGCATCGCGTTGTATCACTACAGGCTCATCAAGGACAGGAGCCGCGAAAAATGTTTTGCGGCTTTTTTGCATAACAACTGGTTCGGGGCGGCGGTGTTTGCGGGGATCGCGGTCGACTATCTGCTTTAGGAATATAGAATGCCGGTTAGGTGGAGCGCAGCGATACCCAACCTGATTCGCCTTCGATGGGTATCGCTACGCTCCACCCATCCACGCGTGCTTAACCGGAAGAGCGCCAGTGTGGAAGCATGCAACGGCATTCTTCGGGTTCCGGCATCACGCGGCGGCAAGCCACTGCATGATTCTCCACCGAAAAAATGCGTGAGCGCAGAGTGGCTTTCAGTTATAGCTACTCTTCCAACAGGCTACGCAACATCCATGCATTCTTTTCATGCACTTCCATGCGCGCGGAGAGCAGGTCGACGGTCGGCTGGTCGCCGGCTTTTTCGGCGACAGGCAACACTTCGCGGGCGGTGCGCGTCACGGCCTCCTGTCCGGCGACGAGTTGCTTGATCATGTCTCTGGCGTTCGGCACGCCGTTGCTGTCCTTGATGCTGGTCAGCGCGGCGAATTCCTTGTAGGTGCCGGGTGCCGGGTAGCCCAGCGCGCGGATGCGTTCGGCGACGGTGTCCACGGCCATCCAGATCTCGTTGTACTGTGCCATGAACATCAGGTGCAGCGTCTGGAACATCGGACCGGTGACGTTCCAGTGGAAGTTGTGTGTCTTGAGGTACAGCGTGTAGGTGTCGGCCAGCATGCGCGACAGGCCAGCGGCGATCTTTTTGCGGTCGGCGTCGGAGATGCCGATGTCGATGGTGGATGCTTTCTTGCTTGCTTTGCTCATGATGCCCTCCTGACTCGTTCATTTAATTGCATGAAACCATGCTCCGCATCGACTTGTGCGCATGCAGCTCGTGTCGATCGAGCAGACGATGCGGGTTTCTATGCGGAGCATGGGCAGTTGGCGAATACCCCCAGTCTTGGTCAATTAACGGGCCGATGAACGGGCCGGTTAAAGTACGATCACTTCGCCGTCAGCGTACGGTTGGCAGTGGGCGGCAATTGCGGCATGGTTTGCTTCGGGAACTCGCCGGTCAGGCTGTCCAAAAATGCCACGATGTCCGCTACTTCGCCGTCGCTCAGATTCTTGTCGAGCTGGGTCTTGGCCATCACGCGTACCGCTTCGTCCAGGGTTTCAACCGAGCCGTTGTGGAAATACGGCGCGCTGACTGCGATGTTGCGCAATGTCGGCACACGCCAGATGTTCTTGTCGGCGTCGTTTTTGGTCACATTGTGGCGTCCGGTATCGTTCATCAGGTTGTATTTGCTGACGTAGTCGTTGTTCTGGTAGATCGGGAATTTCTGGTAGAAACCGCTGCCCGCCTGCATTGCCGGGCCGGCAAAGTTGGCGCCGCTATGACATGAGGTGCATCCGGTTTGCTCGAACAGCTTCATGCCTTGCTGGGCTTGTGCCGACAACGCACTCTTGTCGCCCTTCAGGTAGCGGTCGAAGGGGCTGTTCGGTGTCAGCAAGGTGCGTTCATAGGCGGCGATCGCCTTGGCGATATTGTCATAGGTCACGGCTTCCTTTCCGCCGAAGATCGCGTTGAACTGGCTGACATAGCCCGGGATCGCGCGGATGCGCTGCACGGCTTCGTCAGCCGAAGGCATGCCCATCTCGATCGGATTCAGGATCGGGCCCTTGGCTTGGTCTTCCAGCGATGCGGCGCGGCCATCCCAGAACTGCACGCTCAGGAAGGCTGCATTCCAGACGTTGGGTGCGCTGCGTCCGCCCTTCTGGCCGGCTACACCAACCGAAACGGGACGGTTGTCGGTACCGCTGGACATCACGTTGTGGCAGGAGTTGCAGGACACGGTTCCATCCACGGAGAGACGGGGGTCGAAAAACAATTGCTTGCCCAGCGCGATTTTCGCCGGGTTCATCGGATTGTCGGCCGGAACGGGCGGCTTGGCGGGCAATGTTTCAAAAGCCATGACGGACTGGCTTGCTGCCAGCAAGAGGGCGGCGGCGATCTTAGCTTCGAATTTAAGCATGCTGTACTCCTTAAAGTGTAGTCAGTTGGTTTTTCCGGTGGATCAGCTTCCACGGACGCAATGTAGGCCTTGTTTGCCTATAAAACAAATTGATTGTTGAAATGGTTGTGATTTATTATCCAAATCACTGGAGGGTGTATGACGCTTAACGAATTGCGCTATATCGTCGCGGTGGCGCAAGAGCTTAATTTCCGCCGGGCCGCGGAAAAATCCTTTATCAGCCAGCCAGCCCTTTCGCTGGCGATACAGAAGCTGGAGGAAGAGCTCGGCATCCGGATCTTCGAGCGCGGCAAGAACGAGGTCTCGATCACCCCGGTCGGCGCTGAAGTCGTTGAGCAGGCGCAACGCGCGCTGGAGGAGATCGGACGTATCCGCGACATTGCCAGGCAGGGGAAAGACCAGCTGGCCAGCACCTTGCGCCTGGGTATCATCTACAGTGTCGGCCCCTATCTGCTGCCGGACTTGGTTGCCGGGCTGAAGAAGCTCGCGCCGCAAATGGTGCTGGAAATCGAAGAGAACATCACCGCGAATCTGGAGGTGTTGTTGCGCAACGGAAAACTGGACGTGATCATCGTCGCGCTGCCGTTCGGCGATGCCAGCGTCATCACCCGTCCGCTGTATGACGAGCCGTTCGAAGTGGTGGTCGGCAAGGATCATCATTGGGCCGGGCGAACCAGCATCAAGGCGCAGGAGTTGGGCGGAGAGAAGGTGCTGCTGCTCGATTCCGGCCACTGTTTCAGCAATCAGGTCGCCGAGGCCTGTCCGGAACTCAAGCGCAAGGGCGCAGAGATCCAGCAAGGCACCTCTCTGGAGACGATACGCAACATGGTCGCCTCCGGGCTGGGGGTCACGGTCATGCCCGCTTCGGCGAACAGCGCACGCTACCGCAATCGCCTGCTCGCTGTCGTGCCGTTTGCCAAGCCGGTTCCGTCGCGGCGCATCGCGCTGGCGTGGCGCAAGAGCTTCGCGCGCACCCAGGCTGTCGAGATGTTGGCGCAGGCCGTCACGCAGGCCAGGATCACAGGCGTCCGTCCCTTGCCATGAAACGCGACGCGCAACCCCATTGCCAGAACAGCTGGCTCAGGTCCAGCTACAGCCTGATCGCACCGCTCTACGACGCGGTGATTACCCGGCCGATGTTGCGCGCGCGCACCGAGTCACTGCAGTCGCTGCCTGTCGAAGCGCCCGGGAGGGTGTTGTTGAGCGGGGTCGGTACCGGGCTGGACCTGCCGTTGCTGCCTGGGCTGCATCGCTACACCGCGCTCGATTTCAACGCGGCGATGCTGGCGCGCGCCAGAGCCCGCGGCACAGCCTTGCGTGGGCAAGGATTGCAGGTGGATTGGGTGCTGGGCGACAGCATGGCGTTGCCGTTCGGCGATCAGCAGTTCGAGCATGCCGTGCTGCACCTGATCCTCGCCGTGGTGCCACAGCCGGTGCTGTGTTTGCGCGAAACCGCGCGGGTGCTCAAACCCGGCGGCAGCATCCTGGTATTCGACAAGTTCCTCCGTCCGCAACAGCCTGCATTGCTGCGCCGCGCGCTTAATCCGCTGTCGCGCCGCATCGCAACCCGGATGGATGTGGTGTTCGAAGAGGTGTTGCGCGAGGTGCCGCAATTGCAGGTCGTCAGCAACGTGCCGCTGCTTGCCGGGGGCTGGTTTCGCGGTATCGTGATGCGCAAACGGCCGTGAGGCGTGGCGGGCGTATCTGTCCTGTGCGGCATCAGTGTGGCCTACCATTTTAGGCGGGCATTGGTAGCCTTTATCGCAAACTGCGAATAGAATCCGTTGCCCATTTGAGCCGCATTGCCAAATTTCAGGTTGCCAGTGGAGAGTGTCTGTTTATCGTCCAGCCGCGATGGAGATTTGTTTTCGTGTGCTGCATTGGGCTGGTGAAAAGGGTGGCAGTACACGATCTTGCCTCAAGAGACATATTGAAGAAAGAAGGTATTGGAAAATGACGCAAAGAATCCGAGCAAAATCTCCCCGTGCAGAACAGGCGTACACGCTGGTCTGTGATCTGCAGCAACGCTTTGTGACCAGGCTGAATGCGATCAGCAAAAAATACGGCAACGGCAAACCCTATGAGCCCATCGAATGGTTCCGCGACGAAGGCAAGCACGGCGGCGGCGTTCGCTTTATGGCGACTGACGCGTCGATATTCAATCGCGCCTCGGTGAATACATCCCAGGTTCAATACGATGCCGACGATACCAAGCAGCTGGCATCCGCCTCGGCGATCTCGACGATCATCCATCCCAAGAATCCGCTCGCGCCATCGGTGCACATCCACATCAGCTGGACAGAACTGAAAAATGGCAATGGCTACTGGCGCGTGATGGCCGACCTCAATCCATCCATTGAGAACGCCGAAGACAAGGCCGAGTTCGCCGGCAAGCTGCAGCAGGCGGCGCCACAGCAATATGCCGAAGCCGCGGCCCAGGGCGACCGCTACTTTTTTATCCCCGTGCTGGGGCGCCATCGCGGCATCACGCATTTCTATCTGGAAAATTACACCAGCGGGAATTTTGACGCAGATCTGAAGATGGCCAGGACGGTCGGCGAAGCGGCAATCGATATCTACTGCGACATCCTGTCAGCCGCGCTCGAGAAGCGCACCTCACCGACAGAAGCCGACTTCAAAAAGCAGCTGGATTACCACACGCTGTATTTCTTCCAGGTATTGACGCTGGACAGGGGCACAACATCGGGCTTGCTGGTGCACAACCAGAACGACGTCGGCATCCTGGCTTCGCTGCCTTCGCACGTTAACCGCGCGTTGCTGGCCTCATGGAAACAGAAGATGCCCAAGCCGCAGGACCTGCTGCTGGAAAAGATGATCGCTTGCCTGGCCGACGAATATGTTTGCAGCGTGGAAGACGACGCCAAGCAGGCGCTGGCAAACTGCGTCAGAAAACACTACCAGACCCACCCCGAGGCGATCGATATGCAAGCCAGCGGCAACTCGGTGCCGCCTACCGTAAACAATCACCTCTAAGGCAGGCGCGTAAGCGATTGAGCGCCGATCGGACGTGATCCGCGCTCAATCGGCGCCGCTCATCCTCCCGGGCTGGCGCTCCTGTTCATCCAGAAAATTTTCCAGCGCGGGAAACAGCTCGCGTTCCTCGAATCTGACATGCGCAGACAGGCATTGTCCGAAGCGCTCCAGTGCATCGGCATCGTTGTGCCGCAGGGCATCGAGCAGCCCGCGCAGCTGGTTATGGTCAGTCAGCGTGCGCTCGGCCAGCGTCTGCATTTCTGTGCCATGCAGCAGCGGCAATAACGACAGCTCCTCGAACTCAAAGTGCGTCGCCAATTCATCGGCATAGGCCAGGAGTGCCCGCCGGCAGGTCTGGTTCACCAGCGCTTCATCGCCGGATCGCGCGGCGCGCTCGCAGGCCTTGGCCAGCGTCAGCGCGGTGTGGTGTTCCCGCGACAGCGGTTGCAGGACGGGGCTGCGTTTCATGTGTCGTTCCTGTGTAATGAGACGGTGCACGCCGATCCTGCGAGCAGGGTTTATTGACGGATGATCTGGCCGCCTTCCCAGCTGCGTATCGTCGAGGGTTTCTTGCGTTTGCCTACCCGCCCGGGCAGCACCCATACCCTGCGCCCGAACAGGCGCTGGCACTGAGCATAGGTCCTGGCCGGACGCTGTCCGCTGCGATTGGCGCTGGTTGAGACCAGTGCGCTGCCCACGCTGCGGCATAGCTGCTTCGCGAACGGATGGGCGGTCAGGCGCACTGCCAGGGTGTGATGTCTGCCGCGCAGCCAGTAGGGCGTGGAGCGCAGCGCCGGCATCAGATAGGTGATCGCCTGTGCGCCATCGTGTTGCAGCCGCTGTTGCTGTTCCGGGTTGAGCGGTTGCAGGTAGCGCGCCACCTGCCGATAGCTTGAAGCAATGACAATCAGGCCTTTGTGCTGCGGGCGCTGCTTGAGCCTGAGCAGACGCAATACCGCGTTGCGGTTGTCCGGGTCGCAGCCCAGTCCGTAGCAAGATTCGGTCGGGTAGGCGATCAGTCCGCCGCGCTTCAGATACGCAGCAAGGCGGCAAGCGGATGGGTTGCGGCGGAACAATTATTTGCGGCCAGTTGCCAGCGCGCGATAACCGATGTCGCGGCGCATCTGGCAGCCATCAAAATCGATCTGGTCGGCCAGTTGATAAGCGTTGCGCTGAGCCATCTTGACCGTGTCGCCCAACGCGGTGACGCACAGCACGCGCCCGCCGCTGGTGACGACGGCGCCGTTGTGCAGCGCCGTTCCGGCATGGAACACATGAGTGTCTTCGGTGGCCTTCTTCGGCAAGCCGTTGATCGCGTCGCCCTTGCGCGGTGTGTCCGGGTAATTCGCCGCGGCCATCACCACGCCCAGCGCGGTGCGGCGGTCCCATTCCGCTTCGACCTTGTCGAGCGTGCCGTCGATCGCGTGTTCGACGATGGCGGCGAAGTCGCTCTTCAGGCGCAGCATGATGGGCTGGGTCTCGGGGTCGCCCATCCGGCAGTTGAACTCCAGCACCTTGATGCCGCCATCCGGCGAGATCATCAGGCCGGCATACAGGAATCCGGTGTAGTGATGGCCTTCCTGCTCCATGCCGCGCACCACCGGCTGGATCACCTCGCGCAATACGCGTGCATGAATCTGCGGCGTGACCACCGGCGCCGGTGAGTATGCGCCCATACCGCCGGTGTTGGGGCCCTGGTCGCCGTCCTGCAGGCGCTTGTGATCCTGGCTGGTCGCCATCGCCAGCACGTTCTTGCCGTCCACCATCACGATGAAGCTGGCTTCTTCGCCGGCGAGGAATTCCTCGATCACTACGCGCGCGCCGGCATCGCCAAGCTTGTTGTCGGAGAGCATCATGTCGATGGCATCGAAGGCTTCCTGCTTAGCCATCGCCACCACCACGCCCTTTCCGGCCGCGAGGCCGTCCGCCTTGATGACGATGGGCGCGCCGTGCTTCTCGACATAGGCCTTGGCCGCAGCGATGTCGCTGAAGGTCTCGAAGAACGCGGTGGGAATGTTGTGCCGCGTCATGAAGCGCTTGGCGAAATCCTTGGAAGATTCGAGCTGTGCCGCCGCTTTGGTGGGACCGAAGATCTTCAGTCCCGCCGCGCGAAACGCATCCACCACACCCGCCGCCAGCGGCGCTTCCGGGCCGACCACGGTCATGTAGATGTCGTTCTTCTTGACGAACTCGATCAGCTCCGGAATCGCGTTAATCGCGACATTCTCCACGCCGTCCTCCAGCGCAGTGCCTGCGTTGCCCGGTGCGACATAGACTTTCTGCACCTTGGCGCCCTGCGCCAGGCGCCAGGACAGCGCGTGCTCGCGACCGCCGGAACCGATGACCAAAATTTTCATAAAAACCTCAAGTTTGTCGTCATTCGTTGCCTCGTAGGAGCGAGCTTGCTCGCGATAATAATTTCGCGAGCAAGCTCGCTCCTACGTAACAAACCGACTATTCGGGTGGACACTGCCAGATCAGTGACGGAAGTGCCGGTAGCCGGTGAACACCATCGCCAACCCATGCTCGTCGGCCGCCGCGATCACTTCCTCATCGCGCATCGAGCCGCCCGGCTGGATCACGGCCGTGGCACCCGCCTGCGCCAGCACATCGATGCCGTCGCGGAACGGGAAGAAGGCGTCGGACGACACCACGGAATCTTTCAGGCTCAGCCCGGCGTTTTGCGCCTTGATGCTGGCGATGCGCGTGCTGTCCACGCGGCTCATCTGGCCCGCGCCTACGCCCAAGGTCTGGCCGTTTTTGCGGAACACGATCGCGTTGGATTTCACGTATTTCGCGACGCGCCAGGCGAACAGCAGGTCGGTCAATTGCGCTGGGGACGGTTGCACCCTGCTGACGACCTTGAGCTGCGAGGCCTGCACGTTCAATGCATCCGGCGATTGCACCAGCAGGCCGCCGCTGACGCGTTTCACATCCCACTGATTGTGTGCGTTGGACAGCGGCACGGTGAGCACGCGCACGTTCTGCTTCGCGGCAGTCACCTTCAATGCGGCTTCGGATGCAGAAGGCGCGATGATCAGTTCGACGAACTGGTTCGCGGTGATCTGAGCGGCAGAGGCTTCGTCCAGTTCGCGGTTGAAGGCGATGATGCCGCCGAACGCGGAGGTGGTGTCGGTGGCGTAGGCCAGCTTGTAGGCATTCAGCGCAGTGTCGGCGATCGCCACACCGCAGGGGTTGGCGTGTTTGACGATGACGCAGGCTGGTTGGTCGAAGGTCTTCACCAGCTCCCACGCAGCATCGGCATCACCGATGTTGTTGTAGCTGAGTTCCTTGCCTTGCAGTTGGGTGTAGTCGGCGATGCCGCCCTTGACCGGATTCAGGTCGCGATAGAACGCAGCGTGCTGATGCGGGTTCTCGCCGTAGCGCATGTCCTGCACTTTGGCGAAATTGAAATTGATCTGCGCGGGGAACTCGCTCTTGCTGCCATCGCTGTTGATGGCGGTGAGGTAGTTGCTGATCATGC